>NZ_JAFMPL010000026.1:0-81499 GCF_019038455.1 Nocardia noduli | reverse complement strand
CGACAGCGGTCTGCCGACGCGCCACCCCGGCAACCCCTCCGCGGGTTTCCAGCCGCTCGGCCCGACCGACCCGCAGTCCGATCCGAACCCGCCGGGTTCCGAAGCGGCGACGACCAGGTACCAGCGTCCGCTGCCCGACCCGCCCGCCGAACGTCCCCGCACGTCCGGCGATACCGGCGGATCGACGCCCGGACTGCCGCCACTGCCGGGGCCGCCGCCCACAGCGCAACGACCGCCACTGCCCGACGCACCGCGATCGGACGCACGGCTGCCCATTCCCGACGCACCGTCGACGGGCGAGCGCCCGCCGGTCGCCGAGACGCCGCCGTCCGCGCAGCGTCCGCCGGCTTCGGATTCATGGTCGGCAGCCCAGCAGTCACCGGACGCACCGGTGCGCCCCCAGCAGCCGCCGCTTCCGCACGCACCCGTACATCCTCAGCAGCCGCCGACTCCGAACTCGTCGACTGCTCAGCGGTCACCGGTTTCCGAAACACCGCCGACTCGACCACCGGTTCCCGACGCACCGCCGACCGCCCAACGACCGCCGCTTCCCGAGGCACCGTCACCAACTCGGGGGCCGACTCCCGACGCGCTGTCGACGCCCCCGCGGCCATCGATTCCCGAGGCGCCGCCTCAGGTGCCCGCTCCTGACGCACCCCTGAACGCCCAACGACCACCGGCTCCCGAAGCACCCTCATCAGTTCAGGGGCCGACTTCCGAGGCGCCGCAGAACTCGCGGCGACAGCCGATCCCCGATCCGCGGTCCACACCCCAGCGGCCACCGACTTCGGGCGCATGGCAGGCCACCGAACGACCGCCGGTCTCCGAGACACCCTCCACTGTCCAGCAACCGTCGGCTCCCGACGCATGGTCGGCAGCCCAGCGGTCGCCGGTCTCCGACGTACCGTCGACTCGATCGTCGGCTCCCGACGCGCTGTCGACACCCCAACAGCCATCGATCCCCGAGGCACCGTCGGCACCCCAGCGGCCATCCATTCCCCAGGCGCCGTCGACAGGTCAGGTACCGCCCGACGCACCGCTGAACGCCCAACGATCCCCGATCCCCGATCCGCCTGCGACAGGCCAGCAGCCACCGGCGGGGCCGCCGAACGCGGGGCGCGAATCCGTTCCCGACGTACGACGGGTTCCCGTCGCGCCGCCGAGTGACCAACGGCAGCCCATTTCGGAGGCAGCGCAGGCCGCTCCTCAGCGACCGCCGCTGCCTGGGCCGCCCACCGAATCCGGGGAGCGTCGGGGCGAAACTTCCGACAGCGGCGCCGCACCCGATACGGGGGCGGCGGGCGTGGAAACCCCCGCGGCCGTCGAGCGCGCCGCAAGTGAACTCGATGGTCCCCCACCGTGGTTGACCCCGCCCCGCGAAGGGCATGGTGCGGCGGAGGATTCGACCGGGACGCCGGGCACCGCGACCGGCCCCGCCGACGCGCGCGGTCCCGTGACGACGCCACCCGCGTCGGAGGCTCCCGCTTGGCTCGCACCGCCCGCGAGCACCTCTGCCGAACGCTCCGAACGTCCCTCGCCTCAGGGTGAATTCGGCCAGGGGGAACAGGGCCAGGACGCGCGGTACGGGCAGCCCGCCGAACGTCCCGGGTACGGACCGAATCCCACGTACGGCGACACCTCGTCGAACAGCGGTTCCACCGGTGAACAGCGACGACCCGAAACGCCGCACCCGTATGGCGATCGGGGGCCCGCGACCGGGCCGAACTTCGCCGCGCCGCCGTCCGCATCGGGCGACGATCGCGCCACCGGACACGGATCTCCGACTCCCCCGCAGGGTGTCGCCGCACCGGGAAGCGACCCGAGCGCGCACCCCGGATTCAACGCCACGCACGGATACGGACCGGGTACCCAGGGACCGCCCTCGGCCGGTAGGCCGCCGATCCCGGACTCGGCGTCGAGCGCCGTCGAGGATGCCGCGAATGCTCGTGGCCGCCACCGTCTCTCACCGCCCGAAGGTGTCGGCGGCGGGACCGATCACCGCGCACCGGTCAGCGATCAGCCCTCCCCCGGCATGGTCGGCCGCGACCCGAACGTCTTCGCGCAACAGCCCGCCGACCCTCGGGCCCCCGGCTGGCAGCAGCCGGTCGCGCAACCTCCGGCCGGGTATCCGAACGCGGCACCGGCCGGTTACGCGAACGCCCCCGCCACACCGGACCCGAACGCGTTCCGCCCGGCCCAGGAAGGGCAGGCCGCGCCTGCGTACGGACCGGGCAACCAGTTCCAGCAGGGCGGCGCACCCGCTCCTCCGCAGCAGCCGGATATGAATGCCCCGCAGTGGAATACCGGTGGCGGTGGATCGAGTTGGGGACAGGCGCAGCCTCCGACGGGTCCGCACGGACAAGGTCCGTCACTGGACGATGTGCCGCTGCGGCGGGCCAAACGCGCGACGGGCGGCGGATGGCGCAAGGCCGTGCACCATATGTCCGGCGGCGCGATCAACCCCGGCATGTCCGCGGAGGAACTGCGCCTCCAGGAGTTGGTGGCACGGATCAGGCAGCCGGTCCGCGGCGATTACCGCATCGCGGTGCTGTCGTTGAAGGGTGGCGTCGGCAAGACGACGACCACCATGGGCCTCGGCTCGATCTTCGCGTCCATCCGCGGTGACCGGGTGATCGCGGTGGACGCCAACCCCGACTTCGGCACGCTCTCGCAGCGGGTGTCGCTCCAGACCCGGTCCACCGTGCGCGACCTGCTGCTCGATCCGTCGATCGAACGCTATTCCGATGTGCGCAGACATACTTCGCAGGCGACCAGCCGCCTGGAGGTACTGGCCAGCGAACGGGATCCGGCGGCGTCGGAATCGTTCAACGACGAGGAATACCGGGCCGTCACCCGGATTCTGCAACGCTTCTACAACGTCATCCTGACCGACTGCGGCACCGGCCTCATGCATTCGGCCATGACGGGCGTGCTCGATCTGGCGCATTCGCTGGTGCTGGTCTCGTCCGCGGCGATCGACGGCGCGCGCAGCGCGGCGGCCACGCTGGACTGGCTGTCGCTGCACGGCCACGATCATCTGGTGCGCAATGCCGTCGTCGTCATCAATCTGCCGCGCGAGGGGTCGCCGAATGTCGGGGTGCAGCAGCTGCGCGAATACTTCCTCTCGCGCTGCCGCGCCGTCCACATCATCCCGTACGACCAGCACCTGTCCGAGGGCGCGGAGATCGATCTGCATCGACTGAGCAAACAGGCCAAACGCGCCTACGTGGAATTGTCGGCGACCGTCGCGGACGAGTTCGGCGTGGATCACCGCCGGTATCACTGACGTTCGGGCCGCCGTAGGCGGCACCGGACGGTCACCAGGCAGGCAGCCGCCTGCGGCCCGCGAGCACGTCGTGCACGAGATCGTCGTAGCCGTCCGCGAGTTCGGCCAGGTGGTACCACGCCGCGTGCAACTGCTCGTCGTTCGCGTCGAGCGTCTCCAAGGCGTGATGCGCGCGCACCGCGGACTGGGCGAGACGGTCGATCACCGCACCGACGGTTTCGGTGTGCAGGGTGGCACCGAGCCGATGCTGCGGTACCGCACGTAGCACCCAGTCGTCGATGGCCATCACCAATTCACCTCGCCGACAGTCGTTCTCGGAGATGGTGGCGGGATCGGAATCCACCGAACCACCGCGACCGACCCACCGGCGCTCGTGCAGCACCGCCAGATCACGTGCGAACCATAGCAGCGGGCCACCGACCACACGGTGGCCGCGGCACGCCCTCACTAGTACACCCGAAGACGGCAGTACGCCGAATGTCCCCGACTGCGCTGCCGGGTCGACACATCGCGATGCCTCGGGAACCGCTATCACGACCGTAGATGAATCCGAACCTGCCACGTTGCCTCGCCGTTCATAGCCGCACAACACCGGATCAGGACGTTCTCACAGTAAACCTCTGCCGGGACCTGTCAAGCACTACACGGACCCGTTAGCCCATTGTAATCAGTGCCGTTCTCCCGCGTGTGAGCTTTGCCCAGTGAACTCGCAGCACACGCTAAAGCGGTGGCAGGTGCGCGATCTGCACCATCTCCTGTCCTCGCGAACGCGATACCAGGACACCACGGCCCGGCGGCAACTTGGTCGGGCGCACATCGCCGATCAACTTTCCCTCGTCACGTGGCCCGCTCATGATCAGGGTGTCGACGGACATGTTCTTCAAAGTGCCGAGCACGCCGTCGAACAACGCCCGTGACACACCACCGATACGCCGCGTGATGATCAGGTGCAGGCCGACGTCGCGCGCCTGCGGCAGGTATTCCACCAGTGGCAGCAGCGGGTTGACGCCCGTCGCGACCATGTCGTAGTCGTCGACGACGAGATAGATCTCCGGCCCGGTCCACCAACTGCGCTCGCGCAACTGCCGCGGGGTGATATCGGAGCCGGGGATGCGCTGGGACATGTACTTGGCCAGACCGTTCAACATCGTCCCCGAGGTCTGCGACGAGGTGGAATAGCCGGCCAGATGGTCGTCGTCGACCAGGCCGAGCATGGTGCGTCGGTAGTCGATCAGGATGACCTTGGCCTGCTCCGGTGTCGAGTTCGCGACGACCCCCATGACGATATTGCGCAGCAGGGTGGTCTTGCCGCACTCGACGTCGGCGAAGGCCATGAAATGCGGCTCCGCGCCGAAATCGATGGTCCAGGGCTGCAATTCGCTCTCGCCGAGGCCGACGACGACCTTGGTCGGACCGGTTTCGACATCGCGCTCGGCCGCGATCGACAGCACATCGTCCCGGCCGATCTCCATCGGGAGCATGCGCACATCGGGAGCGCGGCGAGCGCCGTACATCCGCACGAGTTCCTTCTTGGCCAGGGCGACGCCGTCCGCGACGGTCGAGGCGTCGGCGCTGGAATCCAAACGCGGCAACGCGATCAGCATATGCAGTTGCTCGGGTGTCAGACCGCGGCCCGGCCTGCCCATCGGCACCAGGGCGGCGGTACGCCTTCCCATCTCGGAATCGGACGGGTCGCCCAGACGCAATTCGAGGCGGGTGGCGATCTGGTCCTTGATGGCCGGGCGGATCTCACCCCATCTCGAAGCGGTCAGGATCAGGTGGATGCCGTAGGACAGGCCCTGCGCCGCGATCGCGTTGACCTGCGGTTCCAGCACATCGAATTCCTCACGGACGGTGGCCCAGCCGTCGATCACGAGGAAGACGTCGCCGAACTGGTCGGCGGCGAGGGGGTCGCGCGCCGGATCCGCGGTCGTGCCGTTGATCATCCTGGCCTCGAAGGCCGAGAACTTGCGCCTGCGGAACTCGATCATGGACTCGATGCCGAGTTCGGTGAAACGCTCCTCACGCTGGCGCAGCAGGGTGGTCAGCTCGGCGAGCGTGCGGCGCACCCTGTCGCTGTCCAATCGACCGGCAACCGATCCGACGTGCGGGATTCCGGCCAGACCGGCGAGGCTGCCGCCGCCGAAATCCAAGCAGTAGAACTGCACCTGTTCGGGTGTGTGCGTCGCGGCCGCGGCCATCACGAGGGTGCGCACCGTCGTCGACTTGCCCGACTGAGGACCGCCGACGATCGCGACATTGCCTGCGGCACCGGCCAATTGGACGGTGAGCACATCGCGGCGCTGCTCATAGGGTTTGTCGATGATGCCGATCGGCATCCACAGCTGTCCGTGCCGGTTCACCGGCGAACGCCAATCCGGTTCCGGCAGCAGCATGTCCACACTCGGCGAGTCGTCGAGCGGCGGCAGCCACACCTCGTGCGCGGGGCGGCCGTGCCCGGTCAGCCGTTTCACGACGACTTCGAGCAGGGTATCCGGCAGACCCTCCTCGCCCGGTGACGGCGGCGGCGGAGGCAGTTCCGGTAGCCCGGAACGCGTGGTGGGCGCGGCCGCGGCGGTGTTCGATATCTCGACGGGAGCCGCGGTGAACGGCGTCAATCGCTGACCGCCGACCATCCGTCCGCCCACCTCGGTGGTGCCGCTCGGTGAGACGTAGGAACCGGAGACGTAGGTCGCGTTGAAGCGCAACGGATCGTCGGCGTCGCTCTTGAGATAGCCCGAACCCGGTACGCCCGGCAGGTGATAGGCGTCGGTGATACCGAGTACGGCGCGTGATTCGTTGGCGGAGAACGTGCGCAGGCCGATGCGATAGGACAGGTGCGAGTCCAGCCCGCGCAGTTTGTTCTCCTCCAGGCGCTGCGAGGCGAGCAGCAGGTGCACGTGCAGCGAGCGGCCGAGCCGCCCGATCATCACGAAGAGGTCGGCGAAATCCGGTTTCTGCGACAGCAGTTCGGAGAATTCGTCCACCACGACGAACAGCGCGGGCAACGGATCGAGCGCCGAACCCGCCGCACGGGCCTTCTCGTAGTCGGTCACATTGGCGAAATTGCCCGCCGAACGGAGCAGTTCCTGGCGACGGTTCATCTCACCGGCCAGCGCGTCCTTCATGCGGTCGACCATCGAGAGTTCTTCCTCGAGGTTGGTGATCACCGCCGCGACGTGCGGCAACGGCTCCAGACCGAGGAAGGTCGCACCGCCCTTGAAGTCGACCAGCACCAGATTCAGGGAATCCGGCGAGTGCGTGGTGACCATCGAAAGCACCAGGGTGCGCAGGAACTCCGACTTGCCGGAACCGGTCGCGCCGATGCACAACCCGTGCGGGCCCATGCCGTTCTCCGCTGACTCCTTGATATCGATCTCGACGGGTGTGCCGTCGGGCGTCACCCCGATCGGAACCCGGAGTCTCTCGCGTGCGGTTCGCGGGCGCCACACCTTCGTCGGATCGATCTGCGCGGCGTCGGAGATCTTGAGCAGCGCCATCAGACCCGGATCGGCGCGCATATCGTCACCGAGACTGACGATCTGGGCCGCGGTGGCGAGTCGATAGCGGGCCAGGTCACGGGCGAAGGATGCCGATTCGGCGATACTCACCTCGTCCGCGTGCGCGAATCTGTCGACGCCGGTGGCGCTCTTGGCGCTCACCTCCCCCTTCGAGACGACCAGTTGCAGACCGCGGCGCACCGCCAATCCGTTCTCCGGCGCGCTGAGATCCAGCACGGTGACCCCGTCGAGCCCGGATTCGCTGACCAGCCGTTCGGTGCCGTTGACGTAACCGTCGTCGATGACGACCACCAGGTGCAGACGCCCCTGCACGGGTTGGGGATTGCGCATGAAACGGCCGCGTTCGAGCAGTTCGTCGTTCAGCGCGGTCTCCAGCTCACCGAGCGAGCCGTACATCATCCGGGCCGATCCGATGCCGTCACGCACGACCGGATGTTGCAGGTGCGGTAGCCATTTCAGCCACGCCCAGTTCGGGGCGTCGGGATCGGCGCACACCACGGCGACCGCGACGTGGTCGGGCCCGTGGAAAGCGGTGAGTTCCATCAGCATCGAACGCACCAGGGTGCGCGACTGCTCCGGATCGCCGCCGACGTTGATCGCTGGGAACGCGCGCAACGAGACCGCGGTCGGCAACTCGTGCACCACCGAATGCGTGCGAACGAACCGGCGCAACGCCACGGTCGAGACCGGCTCCAGATCCTCCAGCGGGCCGGTCTCGGGGCGCGCGAGTTTCGTGGCCAAGCGGTGACTGCCGATACCCACCCTGATGTGTCCGAAATCCGGGTCGGTCGGCCTGCGCTCCCACATGCGTCTGGTGCCGATGACCGAGACCAGATCACGCGGCTCGGGATGACTCCAGCGCAGCGATTCGAGTTGTTTGCCGCCGGTCCTGCGGACGTCCTTGCGCATCTGGTCCAGGTAGCGGAAGTAGTCCTTGCGTTCCTCGTTGAGTTCGGGCGCGCTCTTGGAGGCACCGCCCCGATAGCCCATCATCATGCCGACCATCGACATGAGCATCATCATCGGGAACATCATCATCATGGGGTTGGCCAGCAGATTTCGGCCCATCATGGCCATCATCGCGATCATGCCGACGACGGCGACGACCATCACCACCGGCATCAGTTTCATCAGCAGTGGCGCGGGCAGCGGCCGGGGGATCTCCGGCGGCGGGCTCAACGTGACTTCGCCGCCGGGTGCTCGCGGCGGCGCGATGCGCGGGCGACGAACGAAACCTTCGGTAACCATGCGCTATCCCCCAGTGGGTTCGCGGTCGAGACGGTCGAGATCATCGAGATCGAGTTCACGGCGCGCGCGGAACGGAATCGACAGCGCCGCACCGATACCGAGAACCGCGAGACTGGTGATCGAACCGATGACCGCGATGCGGCGCGGCAGCGGGTCGGGACCGGGCGGCCTGGACGGCTCGGCCATCACCCGTGGCGAGTCCGCGCCGACCGCGACCGGCTGGTCGGGCAGTTCGGCGGTCAGCGCGGCCACCGGATCGATCAGGCCGTACCCCAGCGAGTCGTCACGTCCGGTACCCGGCGCGTGCGCGGTGCGGATCACCCGTTCGACGACCTGCGCGGCGGTGAGTTGGGGAAACCGGGACCGGACCAGGGCGACCACGCCGGAGACGTAGGGCGCGGCGAAGCTGGTGCCCTCGATCGGGCTGATGCCGTCGCTGGTCTGCACGCCGTCGACCAGGCCGGTGCCGCCCGGTTTGCTGTCCAGGGAGACGATCCGGCGGCCGATCGCGGCGGCGCGCACCCACGGACCGTGCAGCGACAGTTCCGAGACCATGCCGTTCGGGTCGATGGAGGCGACGGAGAGCACGTACGGGTCGAACCAGGCGGGACTGACCACCGTCTGCACCGCCGACCAGCCCGGCCGGTCGTTCTGGTTCTTGCACGCCCCTTCGGAATGCACGTTGCCCGCGGCCGCCACCACGACGACGTTGCGGTCGAACGCGTACTTCACCGCCGCGCCGAGGGCGCCGTCCTGGGGTGCGGCGCCCGCCGTCGAACACGCCACCTCGGAGATGTTGATGACGGTGGCCCCCATGTCCACGGCGCGCACGACCGCGCCCGCCAGGGTGAGGACATTGCCGTAGCCGGAGGTGGTGATGGCGCCCGGTTGCTCGCCCGCGCGGCGATCGGCGGCCTCGTAGGCCAGGCTGAGTTGGCGGATCGCGAGAATCTCCGCGGCGGGCGCGACACCGGCGAAGGCGTCGCCGCTGCTCGGCGCGGCGGCGATGATGCCCGCGACCAGGGTGCCGTGGCCGTCGCAGTCCACGGTGCCGTCGGTATCGGAGACGTAGTCACCGCCCGACTGGAGGGTGGGCAGACGCGGATGACGGTTCACGCCGGTATCGATGACCGCCACCCGCTGGCCCGCGCCGCGGCTGAACTCCCAGGCTGTCGGCAGATCGAGAACAGCTTGCGCCAGCGGCGGTTCCACCGGCGGGCCACCGGTGAGCAGCGGTTCGGCGCAGACCGATCGCTGTTCGGTCGGCTCCAGCGGCGCGGGCCTGCCGCTGATGGCCAGCGCGGCGCCGAGCGCGCCGTTGTCGACGGCGGGTGGACCGATCGCCGCGGCGGGAACCGGAACACCGAATGTCGCGGCGCCGAGCAGCGCCGCGACGCCCGCCGTCACGGCACAACGGCCCAGCCGCCCGGTCATAGGTTCAGGTTCCTCGCCATCGCGTAGATGCCGAGCAGCCACAGCGCGAGCGGGATGACCGCGCAGATCAGCAAATACTCGACGATCTCGCCGACACGCCTGACGACCGGAGTGATCTCGATATGGGGACCGATCACGCCGAACGCGACGGCGGCGGCGGCGAGTACCAACAGCAGGCCGCCCGAGAGCAGCCACATTCCGGAATGACCGAAGGCCAGCATGGTGAGCAACCCCGCGAGCACGCCCGTCCCAGCGACGATCAACGTGCCCGCCTGCACGAGATCGGCGTAGGACCGCCCGCGCAGGCAGAGCACGATCGCGCTGATCACCGCCAATGTCAGGCTCTGCCAGCGCAGTTGGCCCAGCGCGTCGGCGGTGCCGAGCGCACCGGCGCAGGCGACGATCGCGCTGCCGATCACCAGACCCGACTGGTACTGGTTGGCGGTACTCGCTCGTCGACCGAGTCCGGCGGCCGACGGCAGTGTCGTCGCGCCGATCGCGCCGATTCCCTCGATGGTCGGGCGCTGTTCGTGATCGGCGGGATCGATCGCCGCACCGGCGGTCGGCACCGGCGGCACCGGCAGGCGCGCGGCGACGGCGGCGAGCCGGGGAATCATCGACAGCAGAATGATCGCGCCGACCAACAGCCCGACCGCGATCCTCGGCAGCGCGGGCTCCCACACCATCCGCACCAGCGCCGCGATACCGCCGAACAGCGCGAGCGTCACCGCGGCCGCGCACAGTGTCGCGCCGACACCGACGGCCCGGTACAACCCGACGGCGATCACCAGGCTCACCGCACAGCCGAGCATCAGATGCGGACTGCCCAGCTCGCCGGGCACGAAAAGCGCCGCGCCACCGAAGAACAGCAGCAGAGCGGTCAGCGACAGCCACAGCGCGCTCCGACCGTCTCCGTATCTGCGCGCCGCGATGATCGCGGCGACGGCCGCGGCAATACCGGCACCGGTCGCGGGGAAGGCCGCGCCGATACCGGCGCCGTCGGATCGGCCGAGCGCGAACAGGATCAGCGCGATCAGCGCGATCGTCACGCAGGCGGCCAAGCCGGTCCAGCGCGCCGACCTCGGTGACCAACTGTGATGATCCTCGGCCGTCAGCCGTGACACCGCGTCGATGACGTCATCGAACAGCGCGGGCGACTCCTTGGCCGTCACCGACCGCAGCACCAGCAGTTCGCCGTCGTATACCTCGGCCTCGGTGAGGGTTCGGCTCGGCGGGATGGCGTCGCGACCGAGTCTGGCCAATGTCCAATGTTTGGTCTCGAGCGGCGCCCCACCGTCGTCGCTGTCCACCGGATCCGGGTTGCGGGATTCGATCAGTCGTACGAGATCGGACATGAACGAAGCGATCGGCACGGTCGCGGGCAGTCCGATATCCATCTGCGTATTGCCGCCGATCACGGATACGCGACACAGTTCGGGTTCAGCGGCTACCGCGCCGCTGCTCGGCGATTCGGTCAATTGCGCGAAGACCTCGGTTCCCTGGCGAACATTCCCGACCAACACTCGATCCGGGCCCCCCGCGCCGTTCCCCGCTGCCGCGCGAGCGGTGCGATTCGCGGGGTGCGGCGGACCGACAGCTAAATCTAATGCATCGAACAGACATACAGCACGCCAACGGTACACTGACTCAAATATGAACGCAGGCAATATCACTGGTGAACAACTCGGAGACCGGTTCCGATGAGCGGTAACAGGCAGGCACAGCGTGCGTTCGACGCGGGCGTGCTCTCGTTGGGGCTGACGATCGATGGTCAGGAATCGACCCGCGACCTCGAGTACGCCAAGTTGGCGTTCCAACGTGCCACCGAATGGGATCCGACGATGTGCGACGCGTGGCTCGGACGCGCCGCCGCGGGCGAGTTGACCGCCGAGGTATTGCACAACCTGCACAAGACCAGCACGACAACCCTTTTCCGTGAGCAGCGCCGCCTCGGACTCGCGCCGCGCGCGCTGTCGGGCCGCTTCGTCTCCGGTCTGTACATCGACTACCCGTTGGCGAGTTATACCGAGATCTGGTTGGCCACGGCCGCGCAGCTCATCTCGGAGCGGGAATACGACGACGCCGAGAAGGTACTCGACGAACTCGCCGAACACCGTCGGCGCCGGGTCTCGCCGGACGAACGGGTCGCCGACGATCGGATCAGCGCCTACATCCGCGGTGTACTGCATTTCAATACGCAGCGCTGGCCCGATGTGATGGCCGTGCTCACCGGTTCCGCCGAGTGGGACGATCCGTACCTGGCGGCGGGCGCGCACGTGATGGTCGGAACCGCGTGCGCCCAACTCGGATTGTTCGGCGAGGCCATCCGCCGGATGGAACAGGCCGAGGCGGGTCCGATCCCGGCGGCGCACAACACCGCGATGTTCTGCCGCGGCCTGTGCCTGCGCGAGACCGGCGAAGAGGACAAGGCCCAGGCGCTGTTCGAGAAGGTCTATTCACAGGCGCCGGATTTCGCGGCCAATATCGCCGCCATGCGCGATCGCACCTACCGCCTCACGGTGAGTACGGCGGAGTCGATCGACGCACGCACCGACAAGTGGGATCCGGCCTCGGCGCCGTCGGCCGAACAGATGCGCAGTGCCGACACCGAGGACCGCGCCAAACGCATCCTGTCCCAGGCGCGGGCCGAACTCGACCTCCAGATCGGTTTGGCGGCGGTGAAGACCCAGGTCGCCAAGTTGCAGGCCACCGCGCAACTGGCGAAGATCCGGGCCGAGAAGGGTATGGCCAGCGTGCCGCGCGGAAACCACCTCGCCTTCACCGGCCCGCCCGGCACCGGCAAGACCACCATCGCCCGGGTGGTCGCCAAGATCTATTGCGGTGTCGGCCTGTTGAAGACCGACAAGGTCGTCGAGGCCAAACGAATGGATTTCGTCGGCCAGCACCTCGGGAGCACGGCGATCAAGACGGACAAGCTGATCGATACCGCGATGGACGGGGTGCTGTTCATCGACGAGGCGTACACGCTGATCCAGACCGGCCTGTCCGGCGGTGACGCGTTCGGGCGCGAAGCGGTCGACACACTGCTGGCGAGAATCGAGAACGACCGGGACCGGCTGGTCGTGATCATCGCCGGATACGACGGCGAGATCGATCGGTTGCTGGCCGCCAACGACGGTCTGGCCTCCCGTTTCGCCAAACGTCTACAGTTTCCCTCCTACACGGCGCCCGAACTCGGACAGATCGCCGAACTCATCGCGAGCACACGGGATTCGGAACTCTCCGAGGAGGCGCGCGCCCTGCTCGAGGCGGCCTGCGAAAGGCTCTACAACTCCGAACGGGTCGACCAGAACGGACAGCCGAGGCGCGGTATCGACCTGGCGGGCAACGGCCGGTTCGTGCGCAACGTCATCGAGTCGGCCGAGGAGGAACGCGAATTCCGGCTGGCCAACGACGATTCCCTCGACCTGAGCGAGGTCGACGACTCGGTGCTGATGCGTATCGAGGCCGACGATATGCGGGCCGCGCTCAGCGGGGTGCTCTCCTCCCTCGGAGTGCCGAACTAGGCGCTCAACGGCTGGTCGGCAGCACGTCGTGCTCGACGAGCGCGTCCGCGGCGGAAAGCGTAGGGCCGGGCACCAATTGGCCGATGATCGCCCACGGCGCCAGGCGCGGCGCGTCACCGACACCGAGCACCGCCGCGGTCTCGAGATCGGGGATGCCGTAGCGCACCCCGTTGTCGGCGACGTAGAACAGGCTGCCCCGGCGCGGACTGCCCGGATCCATCGCGGTCACCTGGACGAATTCGCCCGAGGACGGCCGCAGATAGGCGGTGTCGACCCGGTCGCCCGCGCCGTCCGAGGTCGCGAGGGTGACCGGTACGGCCGATTCCGGTATCGGCGACCTGCTCCCCGCAAGCAGGGTCACCGTCGCGCGATCCGCGCTGCCTTCCGCGCTGGAATCGCGTGCCGGATTCGTCCTGCCCCACGAAACGCACGTCACCGGGGCATCCTCGGCGGACACGATCCGAGGCGCGACGGCGGGAAAGTGATCGACGGGAAGTTCGGTGACAAGAGGGATTCCGGAGAGCGCATCCGGCGGCAGTGGCTTGATCCGGCTCATGCCCTGCGAATCGGCGATCCGGATCACGTCGGCGGTGAACGCGCTGATCCGCTGCACGCCGCCCGTGAGCACCACGTAGAGATCGCCCGGATCCGAATCGGCGCCGCCGATCGAAATGACGCCCCCGACCGGGACATCGGACAGACGACCCGGTCCCGGCGTTCCCGCCGACGGGATGCGCGGCGCGACGAGCGGCGGCACGGCCGCTGCCGCGTCGAGCAGTCCGGCGCCGACGGGACGCGGCCGAGCCCCGGACAGACCGAGCGCCCTGGTGATCACCGAATCCGCGCGGTCGAGTACCGCGCGTTTGCCGTCGTAGAGCAGATAGGTCTGCTCGGCACGCCGCACCAGTACCGCTTCGTCCGCGCCCAGCGGGTGGACGCGCTCGTTCACCTGGGGCCGACCCGCGATCACCGTGGTCCGCACACCCGAGGCCGAGGCAGCGCTTCCGGTGATCGACAACTCGACCGTGTCGCAGATACTCCAGTCGGAGCGACCACCCTGCGTCGAGCCGGGCAGCGCGGACGGCGCACCCGGGATGCCGAGCATCGGCCCGCGCGGCTCGGCCGCCAGTTTGCTGTCCTTGACCGAATGCGGTGACTCGCTGCTGCCCGTGATCAACCGGGCGGAGGCGAGATTGAGTACCGGATGCAGCGTGCGTTCACCGGAGTCGCGCTCCACCACCACGTAGAGCGCGCCGCTGTCCTTACCCATCACGATCAGCGAATCACCGATGGCGCCCTGGGGACGCAGGAAGGCCATGATCGCCGCTCCCGCGATCACCAGCAGTCCGAGTACCGCGCCGACCCAGAGCGAACGTGTCTGGGAACGCATGGGATCGTGCAGCATCCGCACATCGCGGCGCACGAGCGCGTGGTCGAGCCGGTGCAACAGGAAGCGGTATCCGTTGACCTGAGCCTTCGTCGTCAGCTGGGCAGGCACGTGGACTCCATACGAATACTCCGAGGCCGGTTGTCCGGCAATTCTTTACAGTATCGGCCGTCCCGCCGGTGTCAATGCGCGCGACGAGCCGCGCTCGACCGCACGCGCGGGCGGGCGGCGACGGGTAGGCTGATCACGAAAGTCGCGGCTGGGACGCGTGATCCGATGCGTGTCGTAGCCGATCATCGTGGACGAGGCTGTGAACGAACCGAATTCCGAATCCGTGCCCGCGCGCGAGCGCGCGGACGACAGAGCCCCGATGAGCACCGTGCTTCGCGATCCGGAAATCTGGTTGTTCCGCCATATCCCGTTGCACTACATGATCGCCCTGCTGTTGTTCGCCGCGACGGCGGCGTGGGTCGCCACGGCATTCGCCGCGCCCGCCCTCGTGATCGCGATCGTGGCCGTGTTCGCGCTGGCGGCGGGCGCGGCGCCGGTCCGGCGACGGCACCCGCACAACCTGGTGGGGATGATCGCGCGGGCGGCCGCCTATCGCGGGCGGCGCGCCCGCCCGGACCGGCTCGCGACCAGCGACGAGACCGTCGACGTGCCGCTGACCGAGGGCGGCAGTTACGGCGTGCGCTGGGAGGGCGGACTACTCATCACGATGATGCGGATCGACCCGCCACCGGATGCCCTCACGCTGTTGCGCCGGGGCGAGGTGAGCACCGACCAGGTGCTGCCGTTGACCGAGATAGGGAAATGCCTGAGCCAGTTCGATATCCGACTGGCCTCGATCGACGTGATCAGCACCGGCGCCCGCACCGCGAGCAACGGTGTCGTGGCTCGCCTGTACGACAGCATCATCGGCCCGCTGCCCGCGATCGCGCATCTCACGGTGTGGCTGGTGCTGCGTCTGGATCCGCTCGCCAACGCCCGCGCGATCGACAATCGCGGCGGTGAGGCGACCGGCACGCTGCGCACCGCGATCATCGCGACCCGCAGGGTGGCCAATCGCCTCGCCGTCCGGGATATCTCGACCTCGGTGCTCACCGCGAGCGAGATGAACGCCGCGATGCGGGTACTCACCCGCGGTGTCGCGCTGGAGGGGTTCGAGGAGACTCCGCGCTCACTCGTCCACGACGGTGTGCACCTGACCAGTTACGCGATCGGACCGGAACTCGTCGGTTCGCGCGGTTTCGCCGACATCTGGGCCACACCGAGCCTGAACACCACGGTCACCGTGCGATTGCGCCCCGATCGGCGACGCGGTGCCGACCTGCCGGGCGGTATGCCGTCGATCACCCTGGCCGCGCTCGCGCGCTTCGACACCGAGGCCGAACCCGCGGGACCGCCGGTGGCCGGGCTGCGCGCACTGCCAGGTCAACAGTTCCGCGCCCTTCTCGACACGCTGCCCATCCGGTCGAGCGGACACGACGAGGCGGGCGACTACTGCGGCCCGCTCGACGCGCTCGACGGCATCGCCCTGCCGACCGCCGGTTGTGGACAGCTGATCGGGGCCGATCGACTCGGGCAGGGCATCGCCGTACCGCTGATCGGTGAGGGCACCCGCCACCTCGAGGTGATCGGCAAACTCGATCTGGCCCAGCAGGTACTCCTGCGCGCGATCGCGCTCGGCGCGCACGTCGTGGTCCACACCTACCGACCGGAGAACTGGCATTCGATGGTCGTCAATGTCGGTGACCCGTACGCGCTCTCACTGGCTCCGCGTTTCGCAGGCGGACAGGTGCCGGCCGCCCCCGCCGCGGCGACGCCGGGCCCGACTCCGACGACCACCGTCATCGTCTTCGACGGCGTGGCGCCCACGGCGCAGACCGGCGGCGCGACCATCGTGCACGTACGCGCCCCGAACGCGCCCGCGATCGAGCCTGCCGCGGACGTCGTGCTGATCCAGGACCCCGCCGCGCCGAATTCCATCACGGTGCGCACCTCCAGCGCGGATACGACCGTCACGATGGTGACGACACCGGACGAGATGCGCTACATCGGCGAATCACTGGTCGCGGCACGCTGATCGGCGCCGAACCCGTCAGGTCCGCGCCCATCGGACAGCCGGTCGAAGCCCTGGCCTCGACCGGCCGTCACGGCCACGGCCCCATCAGGCGCCGAAGCCGTCGCCGATCGTCTTGTCGGTCTGGAACGCGCGAACCAGCGCGTTGTCGACCGCGGTGGCCATCTTGTTCAGGAGCGTGAGCGCTTCCTGGTATTCGGTGTCCCATTTGCCCTTGGCCGTGTTGAAACCGTCCAGGCCCGAACCCTCCCAGGCGGCGTTCAGATTCGTCGCCGCGCTGTTCATGTTCTCGGCCTCTTGCACGAGCTTCGTGTAGTTCGTGTGCAGGCTGTCGTACAACTGGGTGATGGCTGCTTCGTCGTAGAGCATCAGCTGTGTCCTTCGTCGGTAGTGCGCTGGGTGCGATCGGAGGGGTCAGGCGAGGCGGAGTCCGCCGAAATCGTCACTGCCCTCTTGATCGATCGCCTGGAACTGGACCGTGCCGCGGCCGACATGGCCCTCGATCTCGCTCAACACCGCGTTGAGGTCGTCGTTCTGGGCGTTCCATTCGGCGGCCGCGGTCTGGAACGCCGCCGAGGCGTCGCCCTGCCATCCCGCCTTCGCCGTGTCGACCGCCTCGTCGAGGGCGGCCAGGGTGCGTTGGATCGCGTCGACCGCGTCGGCCATCGCGGTCTGCGCCCTCTGCGCCTCTGCGTGTTCTGCCTTCAAAACCATGATTGCGTTCCTTCCGGGTATCTGTTGTGGTGGCGGGTGACGGCGAATCCATCACCCGAGTCGGAGACGATTACTGCGGCAGCCACCTCCTCCCGGGCAACATGTCGATCAGCCCGGAAATCACCTGTGCGACACGGTGATCGGTGCCCGGTGTGACGGTGGACCAGATCTGCCCGTCCGGTGCCGCGTCGGGGGCGACCACGATTCGGCCGCGACCGGTCTCGTACACCACAGCCGCGCACGGCGGCCGCGTGGTGACGCCGTCGTCGTGGGCGTAGGCGACGATCTCGGCGTAGGCGTGGCAGGACTCGAAGGCGAGCCCGTAGCGGGGGGCGTCGCTCGCGTCGACGCCGAGAGCGTAGACGGCGTCGGTGTATTCGGCCGCGGTTCGTGCCGTCGACAATCGCTCGGCGAGGTCGGACGCGAGCGCGGTGAAGGCGGCGATATCGGCGGGCTCACCGCGCCCGAGCGCGCGCAGCAGCGCCGCCACGAAGGCGGAGCCGGACCCGTCGGACCAGACCGTGCCGATATCGAGTTCGTCACCGGACCTCAGGGCCAGTGCGTGCCGCCCGGACCGACCGACCAGGCAGAGCTGGATCGGACCGCCTTCGCGACGGTGGATCCGCGCGACCAGTTCGCGATCGGGTTTGGCCAGGACGTGCATGGCGTCGGCCAGATCGGATTCGACCTCGCCGTAGCCATCGATCACACCGCGACCGGTCAGCTCGGTGACGGCGGCGTGCTGGGCCGCGGTCCACTCGTCGTAGGTCGGCCGACTCGGGCCGATCGCCAGGACCAGTGGCATGGTCTGGATGCCGAGCCGTTCCGCGACGGCGAGGACACCGTCGTTGGTCAGCGTCGTCATACGCCACCTCCGGCGGTCCCCCGGTTCTGTGGCACCGCGGCGGGTTCGGGAGCGCCGAGGACGGCGGGGCCCGCCACGATGCCCGGTTCGGATCCGAGGGCGTCGCCCACCGCGGACACACCGGCGTGCGGTTCGTATTCCTGGTCCTGCCCGGCGCCCGCAGCGCCGATCGCCCCCGGCACCAACGGAATCGAGGAACCGGGCGCGGCGACCGGCGCGACCGTGGCGGCGGTCCGGGTGACCGTCTCGGTCTCCGACGACTGCGCGAGAACCGGGGCCTGGTAGGCGGTCTTCACCCTCGGGATCGCGCCGAGGCCGAAACCCGCGGGCCGGATAGCCGCGGCGACGGCTGCCGTCGAGCCGACCGCGGGCATCGCCGCCGCCTGCCCGGACTGCTCGGCTTCGAGGGCGACGGGGGAAACGAGCACGGGCGGTTCCCGCTGTTCCCACGGCATCGCCAGCGGTTCGGTCGCCGACTCGTAGGCCCGCATCACCCGCGACGCCGCCGCTTTGGCGACGTCGGAATCCGCGTCCGTGTGCGCCGACACCGCGTGGATGGGTGCGCCGAGACCCGCGGTGAAGGTCTCCAACAGCATTTTCGCCTGCGCCAGCACCGCGAGCTCGCCGCTGTCGGGCATCGCGAGCCGCGCGACCTCGTACGCCGCGGCCTGGGTCTGCGCCTTGACCGCGTGCTCGGCGGCCGCGCCCGCCGCTTCCACGAGCCAGTCCCGCAGTCCGCTCACCCGGTCGATCACCTCCCGGCTGGTGGTGGACTGCCACGCGCCGCGCAGGCTCGTCATGACAAGTTCGTACTCGACCACCGCGGCGCCGAAACTCTCGGCGAGCCTGCCCCACGCCGTGCCCGCCTCCGCCAGCGGCACCGCGCCGGGACCCGTGGTGAGTTCGGCTGCCATCCGTTCCGGCTCCATGGCCTCCCAGACGACGCCGGTGAACCCTGGCGGCGGCGGTTCGATCATCCCTGTGCTCCGTATCGGGCTGTTCGGGCCTCAGCCGATGCCGAATCCGGCACGGCCGAGATCGGTGGCGTTCTCACCTTCGACCCGCCCGAATCCCTCGATCTGACCGCGCAACACCGCGGCCAGCCTGCGTAGTTCGAGAATTCCTTCCGCGGCGTTGCCGGTGTAGTTCGCCGCGACCTGGTTCATCGTCTGCGCGGCGTGCCGCGACACCGCGTCCAGACCGGCGGGCTCGACGGCCAAGGCGGGCTCGTTGTCCCGCAACCAGTGCTCGAGCCGATCTGCCAGCCCGTCGAGCCTGCTCGCGGCTTCGCGCGCGGCCACCGGGTCGAACTGGACTCCTTCGAAATCCACTCCTGCGCGAACCATGCCGAACCTCCTGATCAGAGCGTGAGATCTTTATCGGGCGGTGCCTGTGCGGACGCCTGCTCGGTCGCGCCGACCACCGGCAACGAGGCGCCATCGATATCGCCGACCACTTCGTCGCCGTGTTGTGCGTTGACCAGGAACCCGGGCACGTCACCGCCGTCACCGGTACCGCGGGCTCCGGCCGCGAGACCGGCGCCGCCGCCCATCGGCATCATGCCGCCGGGACTGCTGCCCGCCACGGTGCCCGAGGTGCGGGCCGCGGCGGGCGCGGCCGCCGGATCGGTGCCGAAACCGCCTGTCCCGGTGGACGGCATCGCGGCGGTCTTCGTCCCGCTGTACGGGTTCAGGGACGCCGAGGCGGGCGCGCCGGCCACATAGCCACCGATGCCGCCGCCACCTCCGCCACCACCCGAGGTCCGCCCCTGCGCGCCGTCGGTTCCCTCGCCGTCGACGCCCGCGCCGTCATCGGCAGCGGCGTCCTTCGCCTTCGGCGGCGCGAGCAGGCCGGTGTCGGCGGCAGCGAGCCTGGTCAGGCTCTGCGCCCCCTGACCCGCCATCGTCATCATCGGCGCGAGCATCTGGAGCAGTTGCATGACCTGCTGCGCGGAGTCGACCCCCTTCGGGGCATCGGTGATATCCACCTTCTGACCCGCCTCCGTCATATTCGCCGAGTGGACGGTCAGCTCCGCCCTGGTCTTCGTGACCACCGCGAGCGCTTCGCTGACCGCCTCGGTCGTCGCGGCCACCATGAACAACTGCCCACCGGGTGTCGCCAGCAGCGGCGCGGCCACCGCCATCGAGGTGACGTACTTGGTGATGACCGTCGACATCGATCCGGCGCCGACCGCGACCGAGGCCGCACCGCCGACGACGACGCCCTTCTCACTCGTGCTCTGCGCGGCGAGTTCGGCCCCGTCCTGCTGGGCCTGTCCTGCCTTCTCGGCCGCCGCGGCGGCCCCCATTCCCTGCCAGAGGGTCATGACGGCCTGCAACGCGGTGCCGCTCAATGTCATCGCGGTCTGCAACGCCGTGCTTATTCCGGTGAGTACCTGGGTGGGGTCGGCCCCTGAACCCGCCACGGTATCCAGCGCACCGGTGCCGAAGGCGGCGGCCATATCGGTCAGCGGGCGCGCGAGGGCCGCGATATCGATCACGGGTAACGGCGGCAATTCCGGAAGGGGCGGCAGCGCCGAGGGATCCGGTAGCCCGGGCAGTCCCATATCACGCAGGATGTCGTTCACGGGCCGGTCGATATGCGGGGCGAGCACGCTGCCCCGCAGAAGATCCAGAACCGTGGGATCGACCGGCGGATTCATGGGAGACCGTATGCCGCCGTATCGAATTCGGCGACCGAGGTCGCCTCCGAGGTTTCGTAGGCGATGGCACTCTGGGTCGCGGTCATCGCGGTGGCGGCGTGCACGGCCGCCAACTCCAGTACCGAGGAAACGTGATTGGCCTGCGCGTGCGCGAACGCGAACAGGAATTCCTGGCCGATCAGGCCGAAGACGGGCACCACCGCCGCCATCGTCGCGGCTTGGTCGACCGTTCCCGCGGTAGCGACGCCGGTCGCCATCGACACGGCCGCCTCCGCGTATCCGCGGATGGCATCGGGTGCAGCTACGAGGTCGCTCATCAGTATTCCCCGTTGTTGTCACAGAGTTGAACGCAGCCCTACCGGACATGGACCACTCGACCAACATAGCACCAATACCGCTGCCATAGTAGACCTTTCGCATAGCGGCTGAAACTGATTCCGTCAAGGGATGTGACATGAATGTGCCATGAACCGACCGGCGCGAACGATCTCTACTCGGTCACTTCGGCGTTGAAGGCGGCGACCAGTTCCGCCCGGCGCGCGAACGCCGCCCCGGCCGCCGCGGTCGCCGTCGAGACGAGGCGTTCCTCGAACTCCTCCGGCGTCAGCGTGGAGATGGACTGTCCGAAAGCGAGATTCAACAACGCCCCGTTTCCGTCCACCTCGACCGTCACCGCACCGTCCGCCGACGTCGCGTCCCCGCGCACGCCCGACATATCGTCGACGAGGTCACGCATTCGGAACAGCCGCCTGCGCACGCTCGCTTCCAGCTCATCCATCGACTCGAACACGAACTCTCCCCTCCCGCGGCGGGTTCCACCTCGACGATCACACTTCGCGCAGCCAGCTACGCGGCTCCACGTCGTATTCTTCCTCCTGCGCGACGTCGCGGGAATACACCTCTTCTGGGGTCGGCAGGCCGAGCAGGGCCAGCATGTCGCCGCGTAATCCGGCCGCTTCCAACTGTTCGCGCCGAGCCAGCCCCGCCCGATCCGCCGACTGTCTGCACAACCGCAGGACCTGGGCCGCGAGCGCGTCCGGATCCCCACCGAGTTTCGCCGATTCGATCGAGATGCCACGCGGCAGACCGAGTTCGGTCGTTCGCACGGTGATCGAGCCGTCCGGCGAGGACGCGCTCCATTCGGGCAGCACCGGCTGCTCGTCGTCGCTCATCGAACCTCCTGTTCACCCACGCCTACGCGCGATCGTCACGACACCCGCTCGTCCTTGATCGCCCGGACGATCGCCGCCACCCGGATATTGATCATCGAGATCAGCCGCGCCCGATCGGCGGCGACGGCCAGCGGGGGATGTTGATCGTCGACGAGATAGCGTCCGTCGTCTTCCAGGTCCCGCCATTCCAGCCGATGGCGGGTCATCCCCCTCGGCCCGAACAACGAGCGCCCCTGCTCGATCTCCAGCGTGCCACGGCTTTTCAGAGGCACGTCGAGGAATCGGGCCGCCCGCTCGGCGACCGAACCGTCGAACGTGTCGTGGACCGCCGATCGTCCGAAGCTGTAATCCAGCTCTTCCGCTTCCGGCCGCGCCGACAGGGTGATGTCGGCGAGTCTGCCCGGCACCGCCTCCGGGATAGCCCGGACGACCGCGTCGGCCAGCGCGACGGCGTCGCATTCGAGCACCGTGAAAGATGTGCCGTGATAGAAGGTCTCACCGGGCAGCTGACAGATCACGAAACCACGATCGGCCCGGCGGACGGCGTGGATTCGGACCAGACCGGCGGGTGCGCGCGGTTCGCGACCGTCCGCGCCACTCGCGACGATTCGAAGATCGGGATGGACCAGCGCGTCCACCAGATCCCGCGCTCGCGGACCGAGTGTCCGCCCGGCACGGTCGAGCGCTTCGGCCTGTTCGACGCGAAAGACACTCGCGAGTTCGGTTCTCGTCGCGTAGAAGAACGGCCACGGCAGAGTTTCGCGCGCGGCGTCGAACCACAGCGCGTAGAACTCGAGATCGGTCAGCTTCCAGCTATGACTCATTGCTCCACAACGGGTTTGACCACGACGGGCGCCTCGCCGATGGCGTCCTCCAGATACTCTACCGAATCGAGATAGTCGGCCCGCTTGTGTTCCTTCTGGCCCTGGCTCCCCTGGCCGGCGGCGCCCATCGCACCCGGCGAACCGGGCATACCCGGTGTGCTCGCGGCCAGACCCGCCCGCGCGGCCACCACACCGGTGGCGGCGGGCAGCGAGGCGCGAGGAAACAGCTTGGAGGTGGCCGCGACATCCTTCGCCGCCGCGCCACCGGCGGCACCGCCACCCGCGCCACCACCGCCTTTGCCCGCGCCGCCGCCCCCAGCGCCCGCCTTCTTGGAGAGCTCTTTCTGGAAGTCCGCCAGCGAACCGGGGAGACCGGCCAGACCGGCGGACTGCACGCTCTGCTGCGCGGCCTCCAGACCGTCCTGTACGGCTTGCTGTGCCCCCTGGAGGCCCTGCTGGAGCGCTTGCTGAACCTGCTGCCCCGCCTGTTGCGCGGCCTGCTGAGCCTGTTGCAACGCCTGTTGCGCCGCTTGTTCGGCCGCCTGCTGCGCAGCCTGCTTGGCTGCTTGTTGCGCGGCCTGTTGGGCTGCTTGTTGGGCTGCTTGCTGAGCTTGCTCGGTGCTCTGCAACTGGTCCTGCGTCAATCTCGCCATGGCGGATCGGAGCTCGTTGTAAGGCAGCGAGGCACTGCTGAGAGTCTGACCGCCCCCGGTGTTGCCACCGGTATTGCCGCCGGGGTTTGTTGTCCGGGGCGGGGGCTTCGGACCCTGGATTCCGGCGGGCCCCGGGAGTTCCGGGAGCACCGACGACGCGGCGACGCCGGGGGCGTACCACGAGTTGAACGCCGTCTGAGCGCGGGTCACCGCGGTGTTCTCGGCCTGATCGCTCGCGGGTAGCGCCTCCCGGGGCAGTTCGTTGTAGAACCTCGACATCCAGCCGGACGCGCCCTCCAACAGCCCGGCGACGGAGGTCATCGCGGTGGTCAACTGTCGGGCTGCGGTGGTGTACCGGTTGACCGCCTCCATCCCCCGGTC
This sequence comes from Nocardia noduli, assembly GCF_019038455.1. Taxonomy (NCBI): domain Bacteria; kingdom Bacillati; phylum Actinomycetota; class Actinomycetes; order Mycobacteriales; family Nocardiaceae; genus Nocardia; species Nocardia noduli. The sequence goes on along the minus strand of NZ_JAFMPL010000026.1, from coordinate 57,742 downwards.
GGCGCTGTCGCCCTGCCATCGCGTGTTGGTCAGCCCACCCATATCGCGCGCCAGGTTGTTGAAACCGATCAGCAGCCGGTCGGACATGCGCTGCCACTCGCCCGCCAGCATGGTCAGGCCGTTGATCTTATTGCTCAGGGAATTGTAGAGCGAGTTCGCGGCCGGGTAGGTGAGCGCGGCAGCGGGTTCCAGAAACGGATCGAACGCACGCCTACCCGGCGCGGCCGGATCGAGCGCCCTGCCGTTGTACGAACCGGTGCCGATCTCCGTGGGAATCACCGGATCGTCGGAGATGTAGCCGTCGCCGTACCGTCGCATTCCGACGTTGTGCACGTAGCCCGCCGCGGGGCTGTCCGCCTTGAAACCGTTGAAGACCGACTCGGCCGTGGCCTCCTGGTCCTTGACCATGTTCCCGCCGATGACGAACGCCTCGCCCAGATCCTGTAACGACCTTCTGAACGCGGGAAGCGTGGTGTCGATCAACTCGACGCCGAGTTTCTGGAACTCCGCCGACAGCGTGCGGCCGGACCCGAGATTGCCGAAATGATCGACCGTTTTCAAATCCTTGTACAGGTCGTAGTACCCGGGTGGCGGCGACCCGGCGGGCGCGTCCGCCTTGTAATCGGCGGCAGCGTAATCGAATATGTCCATCGCGTTCGCGATGAATGTCACCGCGTCGGTCGCGATCGCCTCGTCGATCCGAAAGATCCTGTTACGTGCGGCATCGCGCAGTCCCGAATAGGGATTCGGTTCAGCCATAGGTCAACTCCTGCCCTACACAGTGCAGTGTGTCGCTCGCCCCGGCACGTGGCCGGTCGACACCGGCGAACGAGATGCTCGTCCCGGCGGCCGCGGACACACGTCGAAAGGCCCGGCCCCGGTATTGCCACTCCAGCCGATCATCGCACGGAACCGTTGAATGGTCAGCAGTCTCGGCGGTCGAAGCCCGAATCGTCGTCCGTACCGCGAGATCCGCGCACATGAGCCTCACGCGTTTTCCGCACCGTGTCGCCGTCGGAACCGCCGTTCGAAGTCTGCGACGAAAACCGCTGCCGCCACCGAGGACGAGGATTGTTCGAGCACACCGTCGTCGGCGACATAGAAGACGGGACGCCCGATGGCGAGTTCACCCGGCACGGTCTGCGCGTAGACCGTCCACCCCACACCGATCCGCTCGGCACGCAGTTCGCCGACACGGTGTCCGGGATCTCGGTCGGAGAGGAACCGGCGAACGATCGCCACGGCGTCGTCGGCCGCCATCGGTTCGGGCACGCTCACCGCGACACCTGCGAGTATCAACTGGTAGAACGCGCCGTCGAGAGCGTCGAGGCCCGCGAACACCCGCTCGAGCGTAGGGCGGGTAACCGCACCGGTCTCGGCCGCCGCGACCAGACTCGAGACCGCTTCACGCTGCCGATCGGAGGGTCGCTCGGCGAACAGATCGCAGATCACCTCGACAACCGTGTCCGCGTCCCGGATCCCCGGTATCGCGTCACCCAACCGGTCGGGCGACGGCGATTCACCGTGGTGCCAACCGCCCGCTTCCCACCAGTAGCAGAACGACAGCAGCCCGGTGCGCGCGCGGGAATTCAGCACCGGATTGGCCACCCATTCGGGCGCTCCCGCATACAGTCTCGCCAACTCGGCCCCGCCGTTGTAGGCGGCGTCGAGTTCGGGGGCGTTCCACACACCGCCGGACAGGACGGCCCGTCCACCCGGCAACATGTACAGGGTCGCGCCGCTGCGGCGGGGGCTCTCGAAAAGCCCGAGCGCGGGCAGGATCCTCGGCCCCCATCGCGATCCGACGGCCGTGAAGGCGGCGGCCATGACGGCCCACCGTCCCCACATCACCGGCAGCGCCGGAAATATGCCGTCGCCGCGCACAGCGCGGACTCCCTCCGCGCGATCGGCGCGGGCCTGGCGCGCCGCCGGTCGCGCGCCGCGCGACTGCCGGTCGCCGTGGCGGATATAGGCGGCGAGCCACACCGGAAGCGCCTTGCGCGGAAACACCGCCAGGTCGGCGGCGTACACCTCGGCCGGGAAGAGTTGGTCGTCGGGGAAGGGTTCGTCGCCGTAGTCGTCATCGACCTCGATCGTGCCGTCGGCGCGCGAGGTCAGCAGCAGCCGCCACCACGGCCCGTCACCGAGTTCGGCGCTCAGTCGCCTGTGGTCGCGGACCAGGGACAGCACCTCGTCCCCCGGGAACACCCGCACCGCGCGCTGTTCACCGTCGAAGAAGTAGACCTGCGCCGACTCGGCGGTGCTGGTCAGCGCGAAGACCGCGTCCAGTCGGACCCAGCCCTTCGGCCCGCGCGCGACGATCGCGCGAACAACCCGATGGCACAACTGTTTCGCGCGCTCGGACGGCCCGGTCGGGTTCACCTCGAGGGTCAATCCCACATCCGGATCGCCGTCCGCGTCCGTGATTTCTCGCTGGCTCGAGTCGTCGCTGCTCACGTCGCGGCCTCTTTCGGATTTCCTGCCCGCGACGCTCCGGCAGGCGGAAGCCGTTGCGCCGCTGTGTCATCGCCGTATCGCTGCCCATCCTGGCACAAGCGCGCCCGGCGGATTCGCCTTGAGTTGATATTCCGGCTGTGGCACAGTCGATCTATAACCTGCGTCGAGTGCACGGCACACCGAGGGGAGTTCCCGATGAGCAGAGTTCAGGTGACCTCGCAGAGTGTCGCGAAACTCGCCGAGGACGTGGACAGCTTCGGCGAACGCCTGCGCGGGATCGCACGGAACGCGGCTTCGGCCGTCTCCCCGGGGGAGACAGCCTGGGGCGACGATAAATTCGGCGCGAAATTCGCCGTCGAGGGCGAGTTCGACCCCAGCTCCACGACGATGGTCGACAACACCGGCACCATCGCCACCACGTTCGACAATCTCGCGAGCGGCCTGTCGACGGCGGCCCAGGATCTGGCGCGCACCGAACAGACCAACACCCAGCAGTTCTAGGTCGCGGGAAGCTGCCGTGGCGAACGAATTCGCCGAGGACGCCACCGCCGACATCCTGGACGGGTTCGCGGCGCAGATACGCGCCATCGCGGCGGCGGCCGAACAGCGGGCCGAGCTGACCGCGACGGCGTTCGCGCAGGGCAAGCGGGTCAAGGTCACCGTGAACGCCGATGGCGTCGTATTGGAGACCAGGTTCTCCTCCGATATCGGCGACCTCACCTACGACGAGATCGCCCGTGCCGTGACGACCGCGGCGCAGGAGGCGGCCAAGGAGGCCGCGGCCAAGGCCGAGAGCCTGCTCGCGCCGATCGTCGAGCAACGCGCACGGATGCCGAAACTCTCCGAACTCATCGACGATCTTCCCGATTTCGAATCACAGCGCCCCACCTTCCCCGCGGCGTCGATGGCTCCGTTGAGCGCCAGGAATCCCACCGCGGAGCCGAAACCGCCCGGCGCGGAACCGGTCGAGGACTACGAGACCTGGCGGGCCGCCGCCAGGGGTGGTGGGGTCACCGACGAGAGTTGGTGAGCGGTCTCACCGGGCGGACAGCAGGTTCGCGTAGTGATCGCGGACGGCCTCGAGTCGGTCCCGGTCGAATCTGGCGGGCTCGCGCTGGTACACCGCGCGCCCGTCCACCGAGGCGAAAGCCGAATCGGGAACCGAGGGCGAGCTGTCGGGAACGAATTTCAGCACTTCGTGTACGGCGGCCAGCGCGGTGGCGAGGGTATGCCGCGCGGCACGGCGGCCTCGTTCGTCGAGACCATCGACGGACTCGGGAACCTGCCGCGCACATTGATCCGAATACCACAGCCACACGCCGGGATCGAGCAGTTCCGAGGGTTCGTCCGACCCGAAACGCACGGTGTCGATACCGGGGACGAGGACCTGTTCGGGGAGCCGGAACTCGTACTCCCTGAGCACGCCGCAGCCCGCGCACGTACCGGTGTAGCGGCTCACGAGGTCGCCCGCCACATTCACGACGGCACTGCGGAAGTCACAGGTGGTGGATCCGCATCCGTGGCACGGTTGCAGGCGCAGGAACAACCGGGCTTCGAGGTTCGTGCGGGCCAGTGGAAGAGTCTGTGGCACAACCACCCTCACTTCGAGGTATCGGGCAGGTGGACATAGTTGGCACGCTGTACCGGACTGAGCCGCGCGATCGCCAGTTCCCCCGCGCCGACACAGATCGGGCAGACACGACGGTCGAAGCATTCCGGGCAACGGTGACGCCCGCGAATCTCGTCGGAAACCCACCCTCGGCCCCGGCACACCGGACACCACCCTGTTCCGGAACATTCGTAGCACAGCACATAACCGGGGTCGATATCGTCCGCGGTGCGCACCGGGGACGGTTCCTCGCTCGGCGTGGCGGACAGCGCCAGCGCGGCCGTCTCACCCGAGTACAGCACCACGGTCGAGGAAGCGGAGAAGCGCACGCGCACCACGGATCCCTCGGCGGCACCGACCACGGTGACAGCGCTCTCCGTCGGTTCCCCGGAGTCGGCGCTCACCTGCCACCCCGCCGTGACGAGCGCGTCGGCGGCACGGGTAGCCAGCGTCTCCGGCGAGATCGACGGATCTCGTGAGCCGCGAACAGTCACGCTGTGGCGGTAGCGGACGGGCTCGTGCCAGTCGGCCACCTCCGGTTCGCCCAGTCCGCGTTGCTCGCCGACGGCTTCGGGTGTGCACAGCGCGACGAGTTCGGCGATCCGCGCGTGCAGCTCGGCGCCCCATCGGTCCAGCTGGGCCCTGGTATCGGATGCGTGTGCCATCAGTCCTCCGGATCTCGAGGCTACCACCGACCGCGCCGCCCACCCGGGCGCCGCCACGCCGCCGCGCACACCACCCGATTCTCCGGGAAACCGGGCGGACGTGTTGTCATCACCGAGTTGTTGTGCGACAGTCGAATATCAGGTACTGAACCAAAGGCGGCACAGCACAACATTTTCCGTCGTCGGGTGCCCGGATGGCAGATCGACGGAATCGACGAGGAGCCGGAGTGGGCGGTTTCGCACGATCGGACCGCGCGCTCGACAGTCGCGCCGAAGGCTGAGGCTGCCCGTGCCACTGCAATTTCCGAGCTGGGCCGAGCCGATCGAATGGCTCGTCGGTGCGGATTGGCCGCACGGCAACGAAGATCTCATGCGCGAGATGGGCCGCGACCTCACCGACGTCGCCGACGAGATCCGCAGTCTCATACCCGAACTCGACGGCATCATCAGCGGCCTGGAAACGGTCTATCCCGAGGGCAGCGGCGGCGAGGGGATCGTCGCCTGGATGAAGCCGTTGCGCGACAGTTCCGAAGGCAACAACGGCTCACTACAGAAATTCGCCGACAACTACGATCTGCTCGCGGGCGCGGCCGATTCGATGGGCGACCAGATCGAGGCCGCCAAACTCAACTTCTACATCTCCTTCGGGTGGGTGCTCGGCGAACTGGCCCTCGCGCTGGCGAGCGGGCCGTTCAGCCCGTTCTCCACCGCGGCGGTCTTCGCCAGCGCGCGCGCCGCCTTCCGGGTGATCGCCAACAGGCTGTTCGGCCGGATCGCGGCCATCATCGCGCGCATCGCCGGGGGCAGGATCTCCGCGGTCGCCGTCAAACACGTACTCATGGAGGGTTTGCAGGAAGCGCTGGTCGAGGTGTTGCAGGGCACCACCCAGGAACTCATGGTCCAGACCTATCAGAACAGCACCGGCGCCGTCGACGGGTACGACTGGAACGCGGTCGGGCAGAACGCGGCGGTGTCGGCGGTGGCCGGTGGCGCGGGCGGCCTGACCGGCGGCCTGATGGGTCGCCGGTTCGACACGTCGATGGGTGGTTGGCGAGGCGCTTTCAACGGCGCCGTCGTCGGTGCGGGCGGTGGTCTCGGCGGTGCGGTGGCCGCGGGCCTGATGACCGGCGAATGGGATCCGCGCAGCCTCACCGGCGGCATGTTCTCCGGCGCCGGTCCCGGTGCGATCCGCGGGTCGTACGGCGTGCCCAACACGTCGGCGAGCAATATCCCGACGACGACCGTCCCGACGATCGACGGCACCGCGCCGACCGTGCCCAGCGTCGACGGAACCGGGCCAACGCCGACCCCGACGGCCGAAACCGACCCCGCCGCGAACCCGACCTCCGAGACCAGCACCCCCACCAACCCGGCCTCCGCAACCGATCCGGCCGCCACCAACAGCCCCGCGACCAGCCCGGCCGCCGGAACCAGCCCCGCGGGCAACCCCACATCCGAAGCCGGCCCCTCCGCCGATCCCACCGCCGAATCCAACGCGGCCACGGACACGAACGCCCCGAACAGCCCTGCCGCCAACGCCGCCTCCGAGACCAGCCCCGACAAGGACACCACCGCGACGCCGGTCGACGCCACCGAATCGTCCCCGTCGAGCGACCCCGCGACGAATCCCGCCGCCGACTCGAACGCGAATACAGAGCAGAAATCCCCGCCCGCCACCGGAGACCGCGGCGACAACTCCACCGCGTCGAACGAGTCGGGCGGACCGCGCGAATCCCCCGGCCACACCGCGCCGACGAGCCAGCAGGATTCCGGCGCGAATACCGATTCCGCCCCCCGGGATGCCGCGCAGTCGACGCCCGACCACGGCCCATCGGACAGCGCGGGCAATGACCACACGAACCATCAGGATCGCGCGGGCACGGCGGGTGATACGGCGACCGACCCCGCGGCTACCTCGCGCGGCACCACCCCGACGACCACCGCATCGCCTTCGGAGACCACCGCGGGCCCGGTTGGCACGCACGCGATGCCGAGCGCGTCGGAATCGGGCACGCCCGGCTCGCCCGTCCAGGCGTCGAGTACGACGGCGGTACCGAACGCGGCGGCGGCGTCCGCGCCGACCTCGCCGTCGACGGCAGGCCAGCCCGCGTCGAACACCCTCGCCTCCCCCGCGACGTCGTCCGCGCAGTCCCACCCGCCTGCCTCGACCTCCGCGGGCTCACCCACCGCTGCCGCCCAGTCCCCGCAGTCCAACGCCCAGAACGAGGTCGCACGCGCCCGAACCCCGGCCGCGAGCCTGTCCGTGCCGACCGATGAATCCCGGACGCCGGTGGCGGGGCCGCGAGCGAGCTCGACCGGAACGGCCGTGACCTCCCCCGTCGACGCGGCGCCACAGGCCGCCTCGCCCGAAATCGACGTCGACCAGGGCACTCCGACCATCGAGGTCGGGCTGCCCGCGATGGCGGTCATTGCCGGACCTGCCCTCGACACTCCTCGGACGACACCGAGGACACCGAGGACACCGTGGAACGGCGGGGTCGGCGAACATCGCGGCACGGCGAGCCCGGTCGCCGACTTCCACGGCGACGCGCGACCGACCGGACAGCCCGATCTCGACATGGCGCAGCTGATGACCGAGATCGGCGACAATCTGCGGCTGATCACCCCCGAGATGATGGCGTTCAACCGGGACGGCGACTACTTCGTCCTGCCCGACGGTCGCGAGATCCACCTGCGTATCGCGCCGACCGATGACGGTGCCGTCGCCGAATTCGGCCCGCACGACAAAGGTTACGAAATCCGGGTGTCACCGCGAGCCCGCACCTCCGATGTCGCCCGCGCGATCGCCCACGAACTGTCGGAGATCGCGCTGTCGCTGGACCCGACGATCGATATCGACCCGGTCTCCGAGGCGCCGACGTCGATGACCACGCACCTCGGTGGCCGGTTCGCGGAACTGCGGGTGCTGCTCGCCCACATCGACCGCGCCACCTTCGATCCGGCCCGGGCGTCCCAACTCCCGTCGCTCCGTCACGATCTCGCCGACCTAGCGGCCCATCTCGGTCTCGACGGACAAGGTGGGCCGAATTCCGACCTGCTGCGCGAGCACGATCCTCGGCTCGCGCGGCGACTCGCTCTCGAACAGGACAGCCTGATCGCCGCGCGCCCGACGGTCGGGCCCGACACCAGCGATCTCGACGCGGGCGCGACCGATTACGACGCGCGATTGGCGAACCTCGACGGCGACTTCGCCGACAGTCTCCGGCGCATGGAAGAGGCGGGCCTCCAGGGGCGCGCGCGGGAGGAACTCGCGCGCCGCGTCTTCGATCCGCTGTTCACCGGCCCGGAAGCGAAGGCCGCGCGGGCGACCGTCCCCACCACCGTTCTGCTCGATGCCCTCGATCCGATCAACGCCGCGCTCAACGACACGACCACTACCGAAACCGAGCGCGCCCGCGCGGTCGACGCCGCCATCGACGGATTCCGCGCCGCGATGCCCGACGCGTTCCGGGAAGTGTTCGGTGACCACGGTTTCCAGCGGATGCACGATGCCGCCGCGGCGCTGGGCAACCAACCCCGGCGGATCACCGCGGAATTGGACCACGGCGCCGGAACGGTCGACGTCGACGGCCGGACCACGCCGTTCGCGGATTTTCTGCACGACGTCGACCGGGCCAACCGCGCGGCGACGGATCTGGGTATCGAGGTGGAGTACACCGTCGTCGTGCACGATCCCGTCGACGGCCGTTCCGGTGTCGAGATCCTGCCGCGGCCGCGACCCCAGCATCGACTACCGCTGCCGCAGAACGTGTTCGGCGAGGACAACCATCGGATCACCCACCAGCCGCGGCCGACCGCACCGGCGGTGGCCGCGGGCGGACACACCATCGACGTCGGGGTCGGCCGCAGTGCGTTCGGCGTGGAGATGACCCCGACCGCCGACCGAGCGGGCGGCGGACTGATCATCAAGACCGAACTCGCCTCCGAGTTCCCGGTCGCCGCTCAGCGCCGCCGCGACCGAGGCGTCCTCGATCCGGGTCCGCTCACCGAGCCCGGCACGGTGATGGTGTTCGGGGACCTGCTGTTCAACGGGAACGTGCTGGCCCAGGCAGGCGTGGGGTCGATCGGCCGCATCTTCGTCAACAATGTCAGCGCGAAATTCTCACCCGCCCAATACGACGCGCTCGCGGCCGCCTTGGTGGCGAGCCTCGCTCCCGGCGCGCGTATCGAACTGCAATGGGATACCAAACCGGAGAGCGCGACCGGTCATGTCAACGATCGTGGTCACATCGACGGCGACCAGCTCCTCGACGCCCTGCGTCGCCAATTCCCGGATTCGGATCTGCCGTTCCGGGTGGAGGAGCGCACCGAGTTCCCGCCACCGGGAAACAACGACTACGACTACACGATCGACGCGGGCGGCAGCAACGTCCTAAACCGCGCGAAGATGGCGGGTTTCGCCGCACCGCGTCCGGATCACCGCATGGTGATCGTCTACGAACCGACCGGTGTCGACCTTCCCACCCCGTCGAACGCCGCCGTGACGCCGGTCCCCACAGACACCGATACCACGGACACGACCGGTACCACCGACACCACGAATTCGACGACGCGACCGCCCGAGGACCACCGTGGCGCCGCCGCGGCCCTGGGCCGGTTCCACGGTGACGCCCGTCCTTCGGATCAACCCGACCTCACCGATCCGCAACTGCGGACCGAGCTCGATGACAACCTCGCTCTCATCGATCCCGACGGGGCGATCACGATTCGGGAACCGGGGACCGTCGTACTCCCGGACGGCACCGAAGTGCGGATCCGCGTCGCGCCGACCGAGGACAACGCCGTCGCCACCTTCGCACGCGACGGTGATCACTACGAGGTGCATGTCTCGCCGCGCGCACGCACCGAGGACATCCCGCGCGCGCTGGCGCACGAGCTGTCCGAAATCACGCTGGTACAGCTGGATTCGATCGATATCGACCCGGTGAGCGAACGTCCGGCACAGCTGACCGCGCATCTGGGCGGACGGTTCGCGGAGATGCGGGTACTGCTCAGCCAGATCAACAGCGCGCTGGCCGATCCCGACCTCGCCGGACGGCTGCCGTCGCTGCGTCAGGACCTGGCCGACCTCGCCGACAGACTCGGCCTCACCGGTCCCGAACGTTCGGCGGCGGCCAGGCAACTACTCGAACAACACGATGCGACGCTGGCGACTCTCCTGGCGGCGGAACATCCACCCGATTCCGTCACCGCGGACACGATCGAGCAGACCTACGGAATCCCGAGACGCAATCAGCAGCGACTCTGGGACTACGCGAGACAGCACAATGTCGTCCTGTTCGTCCGACCGACGAATCCCGACGCGGTGCCCCATCTCCTGCGCGACGCGGTGCCCAAACCGATGGCGATCAAAGACAAGACCATCAATGCCCTCGACATCGCGCTGGGGGCGAAGCCGTGGTCGAAAGGACTCGTCGGACGTTTCCCGCCCGGCTCGCTGAGCATGCCCGACACCACCGGTATGGATCCGGATTACGTCGCGGCGCTGGAGAGTCGGCTCGCCGCCCGCACCACCGACTTCGAGACCTACGCGAAGACGATGGACGACTACGCGGTCAGGGGTAAATTCCGCACTACCGAGGACGGTGTGGTGCAGAAGTTCGACAGGGGCAGATTCCGCGATATCACCGGGGATCACGACCTGTTCGATATTCGTCACCCCAACGGCGATCCGGTGAGCCCGGCCGAGCTGAAGGCGCACGAGAACAGATTGCAAGCCCTGGAACTGGGTGTGCAGCACGGGCCCCATATGTACTGGGATCCGCCCGACACCTTCCAGCGCCTGCGCAATTTCGAGCCGATCATCGGTACGCATCAGCCCTCCATGGCGCCGGACACGAAGAACGAGCCGTTGATCGTCTTCACCCCGGACGGCGCCGAACCGCGGATCGCCTTCGCCGACCGCGACGCGGCGACGATCGACCGGATGATGCTCACCTGGCGGGTCGAGGACGCCCTGTTGCGCCGAGTACCGGGTGACACCACGGTATTGCGGGCACGCGTCACCGAACTCGCGGCGAGGCCGGACTTCGATCCGGACGAATTCCGGACCTGGCGCGAACCGGGCGCGCGGGTGCCGATCGCCGTCGAGATCGATGGCGAGATGGTGCCTTTCATGGCCATCGATCAGGGCCCCGACACGGATCCGGTGCTGGTACGCATGGGCACACCGGCCCACGAACTCGCCGTCATTCGCGACAACGCCCGCCAGGATATGACGCCGGACCGGATCGCCGAAGCCGCCGAAGCCACCCGCACCGAACCCGAAGGTCTTCCGCAGGCGGAGAACCCGGCCCGAGCCCGTGAGATGGCACGGGAATCGATGCCCCCGGAACCGAGCGCGCCGGAACCCGACGCCGATGCCCGTGCCGCGCTCATCGAGGAGTTGGAGGCCGACGGCGGCTTCGACGCCGACGCCTACCGCGCGTGGTCCGGCGACGGCCGACGGGTGGCGATGGTGGTCGATGTGGAGATCCGACGGGTCGGCGACGACGGCGAGGTCGTCGCCACCTACCGACGACCGATGGTCAAGATGGCGATCGTCACCGACAACGGCGAGGTGCGACTGTTCGATGTCGATACCCCGGCACGGCTGCGGGCCGCGGTCGAACAGAATCCGAACATCGACGATCGCACGCGACTCACCGCCGAACTCGCGAACGCCTTCCCCGCCGACGAACTGCCCGGCGCCAGGAACGAAGACCACGCGATCGAGCTCGCCGGGTACATGCTGAACCAGCACGCGCCGCACGATCACACGGTCGCGCCGTCGGACCCGGGGGCCAAGGCCATCGCGGACCTGAGCGATCACCCGGACGGTGTGACCAGGGATGCCGACGGGCTCATCACCCACATCGGCCGACGACCGATCGAGGAGGTCGTCGATGCCATCGCTCGCGATCGGGCCGACAAGTTCGTGACGGCCAACGCGAAGCCACCGGGCGAAACCGCCAAGGAGACGGCCGCGCGGGTGAAACGCTGGCAGGCGAAGAACATCCTCGCGAACGAGAAATCCCACGGCAAGGTCTCCGCGGTCGTGATGGACCGGCGCACCGGCATCGTGTACGAGGGCTTCAACGGCGCGGGCACCGACACCTTGCCGGTGGACGACACGCATCCGACGATCGAACACAACGTCACCACCATGCGCAGACTGGGTCAACTCACGGAGCAGGGCGGATATCCCGCGGTGCAGCGCCCGGACGGCGGCAGGGCAGAGTCCGCGGAAACCCGGCCCTACCCGCATTTCGACAATCCCTACGGGCATGCCGAGGTGAAGGCCGCCAACGAGGCCCTGCACGCGCGGACCGCTCTCGGCCTCGACGCCTCCCCCGCCGCGATGGCCGAGTTGTACTCACAGACCTACGCGTTGCGGCCGCGCAAGGACCGAGCGGGCAACCCGCTCCCGCTCGACCCGCGACCGTACTGCGCCAACTGTCACCACACGATGGGCGGCGCGACCAATTACAGCGGGCGCTACCGGGGGTATCCGCACACCCCGGACAATCTCATCGATGTCCATGTCCCCCAAGTCGATGTCCCCAATGTCGCTGTCCCCGATGCCCATGTCCCCGCACCGGATCCGAACGCGACCGAGGACACGGTCACCGACCCGGGTGATCGCGATGCGAGGCACCCCGTCGAGGACCCCGATCCGGACGAAGAAGGACCGGATGCCACGATCGACCTGACGTCCAGGCACCCCGTCGACGATCCCGGCAGCGAAGAGCCACCGCACACCGCCGTGGACCCCCGACAGCCTTCCGGCGAGGATGACGGTGCCGGGAATCCAGCGGAGGAGACTCAGTGAAACGCATCGATATCGAGGACGACGCGGTCGAATACGCCGACGACATGCGTTTGCTCTACCGGGGCGAACCGTTCACCGGCGAAGCGGTGGAGCTGGTCGGCGAACAACTGCTCACCCAGCAGTTCTACGTCGAGGGCATCCGACACGGGCCGGAACGCGAGTGGTGGCTCGACGGCGGCGCGCTGAAGTCCGAGGGCGAGATGCGCCACGGATCGCCCGTCGGGGTCTACCGAGCCTGGCACCACAACGGACAACTCGCCGAGGAACGGGAGTTCGGCGGCGACGGCAGGGTCACCGTCGCGCGCAAGTGGGACAAGGACGGCAACCCGGTCGACGTCCCGCGCCGCGCCCGCTGAACGAGCACGGCGCCGCCGGACATCACAGCGGATCGAGATAGCTGATCTGCACCATCTCGTGGTCGCGCGAGCGCGAGACCAGGGTGCCGCGTCCCGGCGCGAGTCGGCTCGAGCGCACATCGCCGAGCAGTTTGCCCTCGTCCTTGGGCGCCGACATGAGCAGCGCGTCGACCGACAGGTCCTTGAGCATGCCGAGCACCTTGTCGTACAGGGCTCGCGAGGCGCCGCCGGATCGACGGACCACGACCAGGTGCATGCCGATATCGCGGGCCTGCGGCAGGAATTGCAGCAGCGGCTCGAGCGGATTGCTGCCGCCGGTGGTGATCATGTCGTAATCGTCGACCACGACGTAGATCTCGGGCCCGGTCCACCAGCTGCGTTCGCGCAGCTGTTTGGGGGTGATGTCGGAATCGGGAATTCGCCTGGTCAGGTACGCCGCGACTTCCTGGATCATCGGACCGGCGGTCTGCGACGAGGTCGAATACCCGGCCAGCTGGTCACCTTCGATGACGCCGAGCATCGTGCGCCGGTAGTCGAGCATGATGACGCGCGCCTCGTCGGCGTTGGAGTTCTCGGTGATACCCATGACGATATTGCGCAGCAGCGTGGTCTTGCCGCACTCGACGTCGGCGAAGGCCATCAGATGCGGCTGACTGTCGAAATCCAGTACCAGCGGGGCGAGTTCGTGCTCGCCGAGACCGATCACTACGTGCGTCTTGTCCTGGACGATGCCGTGCGCGGTGGCTTCGGCGAGCACCTGCGCGCGCGGGATCTCCAACGGCAGCATGCGCACCGCCGGTGCCTTGCGGGTGCCGTACAGCTCGGCGAACTGGGCGCGGGCCGCGGCGATACCGTCCGACAGCGATTCCGGGTCGGAGTTGGAGTCCAAGCGCGGCAGGGCCATCAGCATATGCAGTTTCTCGGCGGTCAGACCGCGACCGGGGCGGCCGGTCGGCACCAGAACGGCGGTGCGACGGTCCATTTCGGAATCACTCGGATCGCCGAGGCGCAGTTCCAGCCGGGTGCCGACGAGATCCTTCACCGCCGGGCGGATCTCGGGCCAGCGGGTGGTGGCGATCATCAGGTGGATGCCGTAGGACAGGCCCTGGGAGGCGAGCGCGTTCATGGCGGGTTCGAGACCCTCGTATTCGGCGCGGATGGTCGGCCAGCCGTCCACGACCAGGAAGACATCGCCGAAGGTGTCCTCGAACAGGGGGTCGGCGGCCTGCTCGGCCGGGCTCAGCTGCGCGAATCGCGCTTTGCGGCGGCGGAATTCCTGGATGGACTCGATGCCGAGATCCCGGAACCGTTCTTCGCGCCGGGCGAGCAGGGTGATCATCTCGGCGACCGTGCGCCGCACCCGGTCGACATCCATGCGGCCCGCGACCGAGCCGACATGCGGTAGGTCGGCGATACTCGTCAGGGTGCCGCCGCCGAAGTCGAGGCAGTAGAACTGCACCTGCTCGGGGGTGTGGGTGGCCGCGGCGGCCATGATGATGGCGCGCAGCGCGGTGGATTTGCCCGACTGCGGACCGCCGACCACTGCCAGATTGCCCAGACCGCCGGACAGGTCGACGGCCAGCACGTCGCGGCGCTGCTCGTAGGGCTTGTCGATGACGCCGATCGCCATCCACAGCTGACCGTGCCGGTTGGTCGCCGAACGCCAGTCCGGATCGGGCAGCAGCATATCGACCGAGGGCGATTCGTCGAGCGGCGCGAGCCAGACCTCGTGGGCCGGGCGGCCGTGTCCGCGCAACCGGTCGACCACGACATTGAGCAGTGTCTTGGGCACCTCGCCCAGGGCGGGCGCCGACGCGGTCTCGTCGTCGCCGTCCTCGTCGTCGAATGCCGCGGCTTCCGGTGATCCGGGCGGCGGCGGCAGCGCGGGAAGGCCGCGCCGAGCCGCCGGGGTCCGGCGTTCGGGAGTCGCCTCGATGTCCTCCTGCGCGCCCGCCCCGGTCGGCTCCTCGACCGGCGGGCGTTCGATCTCCACCGGGGCGGCGGTGAAGATCACCGGCGAACCGTCGATCTGCCTGCCGCCGACGGTCCTGGCCGTGCGGCCGGTGCTGGGCGAGGTGTACGCGCCGGAGACGTAGCAGGCGTTGAAGCGCAACGGGTCGTCGGCGTCGCTCTTGAGATAGCCCGCGCCGGGCACGCTCGGCAGATGGTAGGCGTCGGTGATACCGAGTACGGCGCGTGATTCGTTGGCGGAGAACGTGCGCAGGCCGATGCGATAGGACAGGTGCGAGTCCAGCCCGCGCAACTTGTTCTCCTCCAGCCGCTGCGACGCCAACAGCAGATGCACGCGCAGCGAGCGCCCGAGCCGCCCGATCATGACGAACAGGTCGGCGAAATCCGGCTTCTGCGAGAGCAGTTCGGAGAATTCGTCGACGACGACGAACAGCGCGGGCAGCGGGTCGAGTGGCGCGCCCGCCGCGCGGGCGCGCTCGTATTCGGTGACATTGGCGAAGTTGCCCGCCGAGCGCAGCAGTTCCTGACGCCTGGTCATCTCACCGGACAGCGCGTCCTTCATCCGGTCGACGAGCGCGATCTCCTCCTCCAGGTTGGTGATCACCGCAGCGACATGGGCCAGCGACTCCAGGCCGAGGAATGTCGCACCGCCCTTGAAGTCGACCAGGATCATGTTCAGCTGATCCGGAGAGTGCGTGGTGATCATCGAAAGCACCAGGGTGCGAAGGAATTCCGACTTGCCCGAACCGGTGGCGCCGATGCACAGGCCGTGCGGGCCCATGCCGTTCTCGGCCGATTCCTTGATGTCGATCTCGACCGGGGTGCCGTCCGGGGTGATGCCGATCGGCACCCGCAGACGTTCGCGGTCACTGCGCGGACGCCACACCGTCGTCGGATCGATCTGGGCGGCGTCGGGGATCTTGAGCAGGTCCATCAGGCCGGGCACCGCGCGGGATTCGTCGCCGAGGCTGACGATCTGCGCGGCGGTGGCGACCCGGTAGCGGGCCAACGCTCGTGCGAGAGTGTCGGCTTCGGCCAGCGTCACGCTGTCGGCGGTGGCGAACTTCTCCACGCCCGCCGCCGACTTCGCCGCGACCATGCCGTCGGCGCACACCAATTGCAGACCGCGGCGCACGGCGAGACCGGTCTGCGGCGCGGTCAGGTCGATGACGGTGACCGAGTCCAGGCCCGCGTCGCTCACGATGCGTTCGGTGCCGCTGACGTAGCCGTCGTCGATGATGACCAGCAGGTGCAGGCGCCCGGCGGTGGGCTGGGCGTTGCGCATGAACCGCCCGCGTTCGAGCAGTTCCGAGGAGATCGAGGTCTCCAGTTCGGCCAGCGACCGGTACATCATCCGCGCCGCGCCGATGCCGTCGCGATCGGTCGGATGCTGCACGTGCGGAAGCCATTTCGCCCACGACCAGTTCGGGTCGTCGGGATCGGCGCAGATGATGGCGACCGAGGACTGGTCGGGACCGTGGAAGGTGACGAACTCGAGCAGCATGGCGCGCACCAGCATCCGGGTCCGGTCGATGTCGCCCTCGATATTGATGGCGGGAAAGGCCCGCAGCGAGATCGCCGTCGGCAGGCCGTGCACCACCGAATGGGTGCGGACGAAACGGCGCAACGCCACCGTTGACACCGGTTCGAGGTCTTCGACCGGCCCGGTCTCGGGTCTGGCGAGTTTGGTCGCCAGACGATGACTGCCGATGCCGACCCGCACGTGACCGAAGTCGGGGTCGTTCGGCCTGCGTTCCCACATCCGCCTGCTGCCCGCGACTGACCGCAGATCGGCCGGATCCGGATGACTCCAGATCAGCGATTGCAGCTGCGACAGACCGGTTTTGCGGACGTCACCGCGCGACTGATCGAGGTATCGGAAGTAGTCCTTGCGTTCCTCGTCGAGTTCGGCGGCCTTCTTGGGCCCGCCCGCGCCGCGCATCGAGATCATCATGCCGAACATCGACATCATCATCATCATCGGGAACATCAGCATCAACGGGTTGGCCAGCAGGTTGCGGCCCATCATGACCATCATCGCCAGCATGCCGACCACCGCGACCACCATCACCACCGGCAGCAACCGCATCAGCAGACTGGGCGGCACCTGGCGCTGGATCTCCGGCGGCGCGCTGAGGGCCACCTCGCCGCCGGGCGCGCGGGGCGGCGCGATCCGAGGGCGACGCACGAAACCTTCGGTGAGCATTCCTACCGTCCTTCGGGTGGTGCGGTGTCCGGGCCCGCCGAGGCGGTCGCCAGCACGGGATCGGTCTCCTCCGCCGGGTCGACCGAGTCGGTGTTCTTGCGGCGGAACGGGATCGACGCGGCGTAGCCGATGGCCAGCGTGGCCAGCAACGTGATGGAACCGATGATCGCGACCCGGCGCGGCAGCGGATCCGGTCCGGGATCCGGCGGCGGCGCGGGGAAACCGCGCGGTGTGGTGACATCGTCGCCCGCGACGGACAGGTGCGCGGTGAGCGCGGCCACCGGGTCGATCAGGCCGTAGCCGACCTGATCGTCACGTCCGGTGCCGGGGTTGTGCGCGGAACGCTGGATGCGGTCGATCACCTGGGCGGCGGTCAGTTCGGGGAACCGGGCGCGCACGAGTGCCGCCAGTCCGGAGACATAGGCGGCCGAGAAACTGGTGCCGTCGACGGTCACCGTGCCCTGGGCGCCCTGCTGGGCGTCGACCAGTCCGGTACCGCCGGGTTTGCTGTCGAGCGAGACGATGCCGCGGCCCGGCGCGGCGATGCCGACCCACGGACCGTGGATCGAGAACGGCGACACCGCGCCATCGGGATCGGTGGAGGCCACCGACAGCACATGGGGTGCGAACCACGCCGGGCTCACCACGGTCTGCACACCGTCCCAACCGGAGCGCTCGTTCTGGGCATCGCACACCGACTGGTCGAGATTGCCCGCCGCGGCGACCACGACGACATTGCGCGCGGCGGCGTATTTCACCGCCGCGCCGAGCGCGGCGTCGGCCGAGCCGGAACCCGCCGGCCTGCACGACACTTCGGAGATGTTGATGACGGTCGCGCCGAGATCGACCGCGCGAACCACGGCCGCGGCCATGGTGAGCACATTGCCGTAGCCGCCGGAGGCGACCTTGCCCGGCTCGTCGTCGCTGCGCCGGTTCTTGTCCTCGTATTGCAGGCTGAGCTGGCGGATCGCCAGGATCTGCGCGTCGGGGGCGACCCCGACGAAACCGTCGTCCCGGCTGGGCCGACCGGCGATGAGACCGGCGACCAGGGTGCCGTGACCGTCGCAGTCCTCGGTGCCGTCACCGCCCGCGGCCACGAAATCACCGCCGGGCCGCACATCGAGACGCGGATGCCTGTTCACCCCGGTATCGATCACCGCGACGAGTTGGCCCGCGCCCCTGCTGAACTGCCACGCCGCGGGCAGATCCAGGATCCGTTGCGGCATCGGGGCATCCCTCGGCACCGCGCCGGCGAGGAACGGCTCGACGCAGAGCGCGCGCTGTTCGGTCGGATCGGGTGGTCCGCCGCCCGCGTTCACCGCCAGCGCCGGGCCGAGTGCCGCGTCATCGATCACGGGCGGGGTGAGCGCCGAGGCGGACGCCGGTGTGGCGAAGGTCCACGCGCCGAGTACGGCGGCCGCGGCGAGGGCGCCGCGCAGGCGGTGGTGAGCGGGTCGCATCTCGGGCATCAGAACGTGATGTTGCGTGCTGCCGAATAGACGTTCATCACCCACAGCGCGAGCGGCACGATCAGCACGATCAGCAGGTATTCGAACAGCTCGACGGCGCGGCGCAGCACGGGCGAGACCTCGGTGTGCGGACCGATCACGCCGAAGCCGACGGCGGCGAGCCCGGTGACGAGCACGATGCCCGCTCCCATCGGACGCCAATCATCTTGCGCCACGGCGAATCCGGCGACCAGGGCGAGACCGGTGACGACCCCCGCGGCGATCAACGCCGCCGCCTGGACCATATCGGCGTAGGCACGGCCGCGCAGGCACAGCACCACCGCGACGATG
Source organism: Nocardia noduli (assembly GCF_019038455.1). Lineage (NCBI taxonomy): Bacteria > Bacillati > Actinomycetota > Actinomycetes > Mycobacteriales > Nocardiaceae > Nocardia > Nocardia noduli. The sequence goes on along the minus strand of NZ_JAFMPL010000026.1, from coordinate 38,848 downwards.
CCCGCCAGCGCCTGGCTCTGCCACCGCGGGTCACCGAAGGGATCGGCGGCGATCACCGCACCGCCCGCGCTGAGTATCGCGGCGGACAGTTGCAGGCCGGACTGGAACTGATTGGCCGCGCGGGCCCGCTGTTCGAGACCGGCCGCCGACGGCAGTGCCGTCGCGCCGATCGCGCCGATATCCTCGATGGTCGGACGCGGCTCGTGATCGGCCGGGTCGATGGCCGCGCCCGCCGTCGGCACCGGCGGCACCGGCAGTTTGGCCGCGGCGACGGCCAGTCGGGGCGCCGAGGTGATCAGGATGAGTCCGGCGAGCATCACCCCGACGGCGATATCGGGAACATCGAAGTCCCAGATCATTCCGATCAGCGCCGCGACCGCGATCACCACCGCGGTGGGCACGACGGCCGCGGTCACCAGCGCACCGGCCTTGGCCCCGGCGTAGATCACCAGCGCGGCGACGAGGGTGGCGACCGCACCGAACAGCACATGCGGAGCGTCCAGCCTGCCCGGAGTCAACAGTGCCGCGGCGGCTCCCAGCAGCAGAGTTCCGTAGAGCCCCACCATGATCACGGTCAGCCGCTGCTCTTTGTAGCGACGTCCGGCGATGACCGCGGCACTGGCCGCGAGCAGTCCGGCGCCGAGCGGGATGAAGCCGCCGACGATGCCATCACCCTTGTCGAGTACCAGCAGGGCCAGCGCGGTCAGCACCGCGACCAGTCCGGTGATCAGACCCATACCGCGCGCGGAACGTGCTGACCAGCCGTGCATTTCGTCGACGCTCAACTGCGCGACCGCGTCGATCACGTCGTCGAACAGGGCGGGCAGTTCCTTGGCGGTCACCGATCGCAGCACCAGCAGTTCGCCGTCGAAGATCTCGGCTTCGGCCAGACTCTGGTGCGGCGGGATCGGATCGCGGCCAAGTCTGGCCAGCGTCCAGTGCTCGGTGGTCGGCGCCGCGCCCTCGTCGCTCTCGGTCAGGTCGGGGTTGCGTGAATCGATCAGCCGCACCACATCGGCGATATAGGCGGCGACCGGGACGCCCGCGGGCAATCCCATATCGAGTTGTGTGTTTCCGCCGATGACCGATACGCGGCACAATTCCGGATCAACGGCCCCGGCGCCGTTGTTCGACGATTCCGTCACGGGTGCAGGACTCCTATGATCATGCTGTCGCGTTATCGCAACGGCCACAGCCTAACCGAGAATCAATGGCGCGGCAGCCGCTAAGCTGAGTGGTAAAAAGCGCAGTTCGTTCTTAAGGGGTTCCGCCGCATGACCGGTAATCGCCAAGCACAGCGCGCCTTCGACGCAGGCATTCTGTCCCTGGGCATCGCGATCGACGGCCAGGAATCGGTTCGTGATCTGGAGTACGCGCAGCTCGCTTTCCAGCGGGCCACCGAGTGGGATCCCGGCATGTGTGACGCCTGGCTCGGCCGGGCGGCCGCGGGCGAGGTCACCGACGAGGTGATCTTCAATCTGTTCAAGACCAGCGGCGCCACCCTGTTCCGCGAGCAGCGCAGGCTCGGCCTGGCCGCGCGCGCGCTGTCCGGCCGGTTCGTGCTCGGCCAGTACATCGACTACCCGCTGGCGACCTATGTCGAGATCTGGCTGGCTCAGGCCACCCAGTTGATCGCCAGGGGCGACTACGACGAGGCCGAACGCGTACTCGACGAACTCGACGTCCACCGGGCCGGACGTCCCGCCGACGCCGACGACATCCGCATCTGCGCCTATGCCCGTGGCCTGCTGCATTACACCACTCAGCGCTGGTCGGACGTGATGACCGTGCTCGCCGGATCGGCCGACTGGCAGAACCCCTACCTGGCCTCGGGCACCCATGTGATGGTCGGCACCGCCTGCGCTCAGCTCGGTTTGTTCGGTGAGGCGATCAGGCGGATGGAGGCGGCCGAGGCCGGTCCGATCCCGACGGCGGCGACGACGGCGCGCTTCTGCCGCGGCCTGTGCCTGCGCGAGATGGGCCGCGAGGACGAGGCGAAGGCGCTGTTCGAGAAGGTCTTCTCCGAGGCGCCGGATTTCGAGGCGAACACCAAGGCGATGCGCGACCCGAAGTTCCGCATCACGGTGACCAGCAAGGAACTCATCGACGCGAGGACCGACCGCTGGGATCCGGCCTCGGCGCCGACCGCCGAGCAGGTCGAGAGCGCCGAGCGCGGCGACCGGGCCAAGGAGCTGTTGCACACCGCGCGCGCCGAACTCGATCAGCAGATCGGCCTGGCCGCGGTGAAAACTCAGGTGGCGAAACTACAGGCGAGTGCGCAGTTGGCGACAATTCGCGCGGAGAAAGGTATGTCCAGTACGCCACGTGGACAACACCTTGCGTTTACCGGCCCGCCAGGAACCGGTAAGACAACAATTGCCAGAGTGGTGGCAAAAATTTACTGTGGGTTGGGTTTACTAAAAACCGATCGTCTTGTAGAGGCGAAACGCGCGGACTTTGTCGGGCAGCATTTGGGCAGCACCGCGATCAAAACGAACGAACTGATCGATTCCGCGATGGACGGCGTGCTTTTCGTCGACGAGGCGTACACGCTCATCCAGACCGGCCTGTCCGGCGGCGACGCCTTCGGCCGCGAGGCCGTCGACACCCTGCTGGCCCGGATGGAGAACGACCGCGACCGGCTGATCGTGATCATCGCGGGCTACGACGGCGAGATCGACCGCTTCCTGGCCGCCAACGACGGTCTGTCCTCCCGTTTCTCCAAACGTGTGAAGTTCGACTCCTACACCCCGGCCGAACTCGGGCAGATCGGCGATTTCATCGCGCGCAAACGTGATTCGGAAGTCTCGGAGGAGGCGCTCGCGCGGCTGGTCGCCGCCTGCGGCGCCCTCTACGACCGGCAGGTGGTCGATCAGAGCGGCGAGCAGCGGCGCGCGATCGACCTCGCCGGTAACGGCCGCTTCATCCGCAACGTGATCGAGGCGGCCGAGGAGGAGCGCGAATTCCGCTTGGCCACCGATGAATCCATCGATCTGAGCCAGGTGGACGCCTCGGTGCTGATGCGGATCGAGGTCGCGGACATGGACAGCGCGCTGAACGGAGTGCTCGCTACCCTGCGCTGATCCCGGCGCTCACGTCCGAGGCCTCGCCGCGATCAGTTCCCCACCGCTATCGGCTGCGCGCAATCACCGGCGCGCCGTGACGCGTCCGGACATTGCGGCAGATTGTCGTGACTCATCAGCGCGTCCTGGCGGGCCAGGGTCGGGCCGGGCGCCAACGCTTCGATGATCGGTTTCGGCACCGGTTTGGGTTGCTTCGGTAGCCCCAGCACCTGGGCGGTGGCGCTGTCGGGGATGCCGTAGCGAATCCCGGTGTCGGCCAAGTAGAACATCGGCCCGTTGGAGATCGAGCCGGGCGTCATCGCGACCGAACGGACGAACTCACCGGTGCTCGGGCGGACGTAGACCGCGTCGACCCGATCACCCGCACCGTCGGCGGTGGCGGGCACCACGGGCATCGCGCCGCCGGGCAGCGGGAGTTCACGCCCGGCCGACAGGGTCACGGCGGAGATCCCGTCGTGCTGCCCGAGCGCCCAGGTGATGCAGAAGACCGGATCGGCCGACGGCGAGAGGATGGATGGGGTCTGCTCGGGGAACTGCTGCACCGGCAGGTCGCCGAGCACCGGCACGTCGACGATGCGGTCCGGCGGCACCGATCGGATATCGGTCATGCCCTGGGAGTTGGCATTCCGGATGATCTCCGCCGTGAACGGCGTCACGGGCTGCACCCCGCCGGCGAGTACGACGTAGAGTTCCTCGGCGTCGACGGCCCGCACCCGGATCAGTCCGCCGATCGGGACGTCGGAGAGTTTGCCCGGCCCCGGTTCGCCGAGCCGGTCGATCCGGGGCGCGCGCAGCGGCGGCACCGGCTCGGTGGCGTTCAGCAGCGCGGTACCGATCGGCGCCGGAGTGTGCTCGTCCAAGTTCATGGCGCGGATCAGCACCGCGTCGTTCGGATCGAGCTGGGCGCGCCTGCCCTGGTAGAGCAGATAGGTGGCGCCGGAGTTGGTCACCAACCTCGCCTGCTGGGGGGCCAGCGGCCGCGCACCGCCTTCGGAGGTGTCGAGCGCACCCGCGATGACCGTGGTGATGACACCGGCGGCGGCCGTGGCGCTGCCGGTCTTCGAGAGCGGAACCACGTCGCACATGGTCCAGTTCGCGCTGTCGTGGTCGGCCGACCCCGGCATCGCGCCGGGTGCGCCCGGGATGCCGAGCAGCGGACCGCGTCGCATCGTGAGTTTGCTGTCCTTGACAGTGGCCGGTGACGCCGCCGAACCGGTGATGAGGCGAGCCGAGGCCAGATTCAGGACCGGGTGCAATGTGTTGTCCACCACGACGTAGAGCGCCCCGGAGTCCTTGGCCATCACGATCTTCGAATCACCGACCGAGCCCTGCGGTTTGATGAAGGCCAGGATGACCGCGCCCGCGACGACGAGCACACCGAGCACGATGCCGACGATCATCGACCGGGACTGCGAGCGCATCGGATCGTGCAGCATCCGCACATCCCAGCGCACCAGCGCGTGTTCGTAACGCTTGAGCAGGAACCGGTAGCCGTTGACTTGGGCACGGGTGGTCATCTGTGCCGGCACGCACGCCTCCGAACTTGCCTGAATTCCAACCGATATCGCGACCGCACGTGATCATCGACAGGCATAGAGTAGCGAACCCCGACGAGTTCGGTCCATGATGAGCGCATGACCTCCACGGCGGTTTCCGACAACGCGGCGACCGCACCGCGTTTGCATTCCACACAATTCTGGTTCTTTCGCCTCATGCCATTGAGCCGGACCATCCCGGTGCTGCTGATCGCCGCCGTAAGTGCCTTCGTAGCAAGGATTTTCGCGTCCCAGTGGTGGGTGCCCACACTGGTCGCCGCACTGGTGATCGTCGTCGCGCTCACCCCGCGAAAAGGCGTCAATATCGCCGCCTGGACCGGTCGTAAGTTCACTTTCGCATGGCAGAGATCAGTCAACAATTCGTCTACTGTTAATCATTCGCCATTCGATGTTCCACTACCCGACGGCGGCAGTTACGGAATGCGCTGGGATGGCGCGCGATTGATCACGATATTGCGGATCGAGGCGCAGCCGCGCACGGTGGTCCGGCTCAGTCCGACCGGTCTGCTCGGCGACGACATGCTGCCGCTGCCCGAGATCGCCCGCTGCCTCGACCAGTTCGACATCACGCTGGCCGCGATCGACATCATCAGCACGGGCTCGCGCAGCGCGGGGACCGGCGCGGTGGCGCGGGCCTACGAGAGCATCCTCGGCCCGCTGCCCGCCGTCGCCCATCGCACCGTGTGGGTGGTGCTGCGCCTGGACCCGCTGGCCAACGCCGACGCGGTCGACCGGCGCGGCGGCGGGCCCACCGGCACGCTGCGCGCGGCCACGGTCGCGGCCAGACGGGTCGCCAATCGCCTCGCGGCACGCGGTCTTTCGGTGACGGTCCTCTCGGCCGCCGAGATGAGCCAGGTCATGACCCAGCTCACCCACGGCTGCGCACTCGATGAATTCGCCGAGTCCGCCGAATGCGTCCAGCACGACGGCCTGCACCACACCACCTATCGGATCACCCCGGAAGGCATGGGCCCCAAGGGAATCGCCGAAGTGTGGTCGACCCCGACGGTGGCGACCACAGTCACCGTGCGTCTCCAGCGGGCGCGGGTGCGCGAGTCGGAGACCCGCGGGCAGATCGCGGTGACCGCGACGGCGCGGTTCGTCACCAAGGACGCGCCCGCGATCCTGTCCACCGCCGGTCTGCGCCCGTTGACCGGTCAGCAGCGCCGCGCCCTGCTCTTCGGTCTGCCCACGGCCACCGGCGTGCCCGCGCTGCCGCTGGAGCGCTACCTCGGCGCACCGGACGCCCTCGACGACATCCCCATGCCGATCGCGGGCTGCGGGCAACTGATCGGCGCCGACGCCTCCGGTCAGGGTGTGGCGCTACCGCTGGTCGGCCGCCACGTGCACCGCGTCGAGATCATCGGTTCTCCGCTGGTGGCCAAGCAGGTGATCCTGCGCGCCATCGCCCTCGACGCCAGCGTCGTCGTGCACACCGCCCGCCACGACGAATGGAAGCCGATGCTGGCCTATATCGATGTGCCGCAGGCCCTTACCCTGGCGACGTGGTCGGCGGGTTCGCAACAGGCGGGTTCCTACCGGTTCGCGACGATGGTCGTCTTCGACGGAATCGCCCCCACCGGCCACTATTCCGGTGCGACGGTCGTGCTGCTGCGCGCGCACGACTCCGAGCGGGGCGACTTCGATCCCGACATCACCCTCATCGAGGATCCAGACACCGCGAACCTCGTCACCGTGCGCACGGCCTCCGGTGAGACCAGCGTGCACATGGTCGCCACACCCGAGGAACTGCTCTACGTCGGCGCGCGGGAGCCCGCCACCGCGTGAGCGTTACCCGGGCCGAGCGGTTGCCGCGGCCACGGGTGACGAAACGTCGACGGCCCGTTCGATCCGTAGCGGATCGAACGGGCCGTTTCCGTGGGCGAGATATCAGCCGCCGAAGCCCTGCGAAACCTTGCCGTCGGCGTGGAAGGCGTTGTTCTTCGCCTGCTCGACGGCCTTCGACAGCGCGTCGATGATGCCGATGGTGCTATCGGGCGATTCGCCGTCTTTCTCCGGGTTGCCGAATTCGACGTCCCACTTGTGCTTGGCGATATTGAAGGCATCCAGACCCGTGTTGCCCTCCCAGGCAATACCGAGACGCTTGGCGGCGGCCTGCAGGTTGGCAGCCTCCGCCACCAGCGCGCCGCGGTGCGTGGCCAGTTCCTCGGAAAGGGTTTGCAGAATCGGTCCGTTGTACAGCATGACGAGACGTCCTTTCGTGTGCCGAGCGGTAGCGATCGGCGAGTGGTCAGAGGTTGGTGTGCCCGCCGCCGGAGCCCGCGGAGGTGACGAGGCCGGTGTTGTCGGAGTCGGTGTTGAGGTAGGTCGTATTGCCCTCGCCGACCAGCGCGGTGAGCTCGTCGAGGATGGCGTTGAGCCGGGCGGACTCGCCCTGCCAGCTCGCGACGGCCTTCTGGCAGGCGCCGGCCGCGTCGCCTTCCCAGCCCGGACGCGAGGACTCCAGCGAGGATTCCACGCGGCCGATGATCGTCTTGATGGAGCTCACCGAGTTGGACATATCGCTCTGTGCGGCCCTGACGACTGCATCATCATTATTTACTACGGACATTGGAATCCCTCATTTCTCTGTCGGGCAACTGATTCGAGTGTTGGTTGACGGACACAAGAGTGGCGCTAGGGCATCCACCTTCCACCGGGCAATGTGGCGACCAGGGCCGAGATCGCTTGCGCGACACGGTGGTCCGAGCCCGGTGTGAAAGTGGTCCACACCCGAAGGTCCGGTGCGGCGTTCGGACTCGCCGCGATCCGGCCCCGCACGGTGTCGTACACCGCGACGGAGCCGGAAGATCTGGTGGTACGCCCCTCTTCGTGGGCGTAGGCCACGATCTCGGCGTGAGCGTGGCATTCGGCCATCGCCATACCGAATTCGATCGCGTTGTGGTCGACGACGCCGACGCTGTACGGGACGGCGGTGTAGTCGGAGCTGGCCGCCGCCGCGTTCAGGCGGTCGGCGAATTCGTCGGCGGGGCCACTGAAACTCGGCACATCCGCCGCCGCGCAGACGCCGAGGACCGCGAGAAACGGTTGCGCCAGGGCGGCGCCGCCGTCGTCGGCCCAGGTGGTGGTGATGTCGATCTCGTCGCCGTCGCGCACCGCGAACGCGTGCGCGGCGCCGCGGCGTGCGAGACAGACCCGACGCGGACCGTCGGCGGTGACGATCCGGGCGGCGAGCTCGCGCTCGGGGTTGGCCAGAATACGCAGGGCAGCTGTCAATTCGGCGTCGACGTCGTCGTAGGCGTCGACCAGCCCGCGCGCTCGAAGATCCGCCATCGCCGCCTCGCGCGCGGCCAGGAACGCCTCGATCGAGTCCTGACGCGGCCCGATTCCGAGCACGAGCGGCATGGTCTGGATGCCGAGTAGATCGCACACCGCGAGAACCGCCTCGTCGGTCAGAGTCGCCATGTCCGCCCCTACTCCGCCGGAGTCCCGGTAGCGGTCGCCCTGGCCTCCACGCCGCCGAGCACCGATGGCGCCGCGGCCAGGCCCGCGTCCAGTTCGAGAGCGACACCGTCGTTCGCGCCGCCCGCGCCCGCACTCGGGGTGTGTTCCTCCTCGCCGTCGCCCGTGGCCGTGCCACCGGCGAGCGCGGCGGGCGGCAACGCCTGACCCGCCGCGGTCCCGACCGGCGTCGGCGAGGCCGCGGTGGTGACGACCTCGGGTCGGGCCACGATCGGACCGACCGTATGCGCCCGCGCGCCGCCGAGGGTTCTCGGCACGGCGAACTGCGGCATCGTCGGCAGTACCGGCATCGCGGGCATCGATGTGCGCACCGGTGTCGAACTCTGCTGCCCGACAGCTTGTTCGGCGTCGAACGCCGCGGGCGTCGCCAGTGGCGGCGGCGTGTTCTGCTGCCACGGCTCCGCGAGCGGTCGCGCGGCAGCCTCGTAGGTGCGCATGACGCGCGCCGCGGTGGATTTCGCGACATCCTGGTCCGCGTCGATCTCGGCGGCGACGCCGACCAGTGGTCCGCCCAGCGACGCGCCGATGGCCTGGATGGTACGCAACGCCTGTTCCATGGCAGCGATCTCGGCGGTGTGCGGCATGGTCAGCCGCGCGACCTCGAAGGCGGCCGCTTGCGCCGCGGTGTGCTCGGCATTGCGCGCGGCTTCGGTCACCGTGTCGGTGAGCCAGCCGCGCATCGTCGAAAGCCGTTCCAGCACCAGATCACTGGTGTCGGACTGCCAGTGCGCGCGGATACCGGCGATGATCCGGTCGTAGTCCACCACGGCCGCGCCGAAACTCGCGGCCAGCCCGGTCCACGCGGCAGCCGCCTCGACCAGGGGGACCGAACCGGGCCCGCTCGTCAGATCGCGGGCCAGCTGATCGGTGGGTCTGGCTTCCCAGACCACACCGGTGAATCCGGGTGTGGGTGGTTCGATCATGTTCTCAGGCCGAAGCCCCGAGGTCGGCGGCATTGGTGGTATCCATATCGGTCAGCTCACGCGCTTGCGCGCGCAGCGTCGCGGCCAGTCTGCGCAGCTCGAGCGCGCCCGTACCGGCCGAGAGGTCGAAATCCCGCGCGACAGCGCGCAACGTCGCGGCCGCACGCTGGGAGACTTCGTCGAGTCCTGGCGCGGGCGCCATCAGTGCGGGGTTGTGTGCCTTCAGATCGGCTTCCAGCCGACCGGCGAGCTCATCGAGCTCGGCGGCCACACGGACTGCTTCCACGGGATCGAATCGCATGACGAACTCCTAAAGGGTGAGTGCCTTGTCCGGGGGTTCCCGGTCGATGTCCGGGGTTGTCGTCACGGCCTCGGCCGCACCGATGACCGGTACCGCGATGCCGTCGATCGCGCCGACGACCTCGTTGCCGTGCGCGGCGTTCACCAGATCGCCGCGGATCACCTCGCCGCCCGCCGCGCGTGCCGCCGCACCTGCCGCGCCCATCGGGCCAGGCGCCATCGGTGTCATACCCGGCGTCGAGGCCGCCGCGGTGGTCGTGGCGAGCGGGATCGCGGTCTGCGCCGCGGAGCCGCCGCCCGCGAGCAGCGTCGTCACCCTGGCCTCCTGCAACGGCAGCGCGGCCTGCGGCGCGGCGGCGACCCCACCGGGCACGGCACCGACGACCGGCGCCGTCACCGGCGTCGCCTGCGAAACCCCGGCGACCGGCGCGGCGACGGGCACCGCGGCCAGCGGGCTCGCCACCTGGCCGATCACCTGGGCTCCGGTGGTTCCGACGGTCACCAGCCCCTGCACCATCTGAAGAACCTGCGTGACGTACTGCGCCGGATTCAGCCCGCCCGCGGCCCCGGTGCCCGCCGAAGCCAGCGAACGCGCGGCGCCCAGCGGCGCGCTCGTCGCCGAGGACAGCGGCGCGGCGACGGAATCGGCGACCATCGTGCCTGCCCGCGCCACCCCCTCCGGCACCTCGGTGACCGCGACCTTCTGGCCGTTCGAACTCATCTGCGCGCTGTGCCCGGTGAGTTCGGCACGCGTCTTGGCGATCACGGCGGTCACCTGGGTCATCGTCTCGGCCGTCGCCGCGGCGACGAACGCCTGTCCCGGCGGCGTGACGATGAACGGGCCGGCCGCGGCGAGCGAGGCCAGATATTTCGACATGATGGCGCTCACCTGGGCGTAGCCGGTGAAGACACTGGCCGCCGCGGCCGCGTGGTTGACGTTCATCCTGCTGCCCTGCGACGCCACCTCGGCGGTGTCGGCGACGGTCGTCGCGGCCTTCCCGGCCGCCGAACTCGCTCCCGCGCCCTCCCACAACGCGGTCACCGTCTGGATCGCGGTCGTTCCGAGTTGTGACACCTGTTGCAGCGCCGAGACCACCTGTGTGAGTATCTGGCTCGGGTCGGGCCCCCGGCCCGCGCCGGGTATGCCGGTGCCGAAACTGTTGGCGAGATCGGTCATCGGTTTGATGAGGGCGCCGATATCGAGCACCGGCAACGGCGGCAACTCGGGCAACGGCGGCAACGGCGGAAGTTGCGGCAGTCCGGGCAGGCCGAGAGTGCTCAGCACCTCCGCCACCGGCCGATCCACGATCGAACCGAGCGCGCTCTCACGCAGCAGGGCGACGATCGACGGGTCCAGCGGCGCGGTCATCAGGCGTTCCCGATGCTGCCCAGATTCTCGGCGCTGTCCAGATCGGTCGCGGTGTAGTGGGCCGCGCTCTCGAAAGCGGTGAGCGCCGTGCCCGCGTGGACAGCGGCCACCTCGGCAACCGAGGCCAGATGCGAGGCCTGCGCGACCGCGTAGGTGGCGAGGAAATCCTGGCCGATCAGCCCGAATACCGGAACAGCGGCTGCGATCACGGCGAGCTGGTTGACCGAGGCGGCACTCAGCGTCTGCGACGCAAGTGCCGCTGATGTGTTTCCGTACTGCACGATCGCTTCGGGAGTTGCTATCAGGTCAGCCATGAAAACCTCTGCGCGATAGTCGGATCGACAGGTGATGTCGGCGGAAGAACTTCAGCTATTGGACCAGTCGTCGGCAGAGCGTGGCGCGACAGGAGCTTAAGAGGATTCGACGCCCGGATGAACGTCAGGTGCCACCGGCCGAAGCCGGCGCGCACCCGCATCAATCCCGCTGCGAATCAGCGGATTTCATTGACATGACATCATTGAAGTCGGCCACCAGCTCGCCACCACGGGCGAAGGCGAGCGCCGCCGCCCGCCGCGCGGTGCCGACGATCGCCTCGTCGAATTGTTCCGGCGTCCACCGATTAACCTCCGAGGTGAGGACGAGATCGAGTAACGAACCGTTGCCGTCGACGGTCACCGTCACCACGCCGTCGGGCGAGGATTCCCGCACCCGGACCGCCGACATGCGTTCACCGAGTTCGCGGATCCGGTCCACCCGGCGCTGCGCGGCGGCGACGAGTTCGTCCATCAGCGCTTCGCCGAGCTCACCCGGCGAATTCGCGTAGGCGGCCAGGTGGGGCGGTAGTCCGCCGCCGTCGGTCCCGGTCACAGTGCCCTCCGTTTCGCGGCGTTCACAGCGTCCTCAGCCAGCTCTGCGGCTCGACCTCGTATTCCTGTTCGTCGATGAGTTCCCTGCGCTCGACCTCGGCGGCCGTCGGCAGTCCGGTCAGCGCCAGCAGATCCGCGCTGACCCCGGCCTCGGCCAACTGCTTGCGCCGTTGCGCGCCTGCCCGATCGGCTGCCTGTCTGCACAGTCTGAGCACCTCGGCGGCCAGATCCTGCGGCGCTCTGCGTAATTCGGCTCGATCGACCGAAACACTCAGCGGTAGACCCTGTTCGGTGGTCTCCACGGTGATGGATCCCGATCGCGACATCGCGACCGCCCTCGGCAATTCCTCGTGATCGCTCATACCCGTTCATCCTTGATCGCTCGTACCACCGTGACCAGTTCGGCGTTGATGGCCGCGATCAATCCGGCCCGATCGACCGCCGTCGCGGTGGCGGGCGGTCCGACGGTGACCACATGTCGTCCGTCGTCGGGCAGATCGCGCCACTGCAACCACCGGATGATCCGGCCTTTCGGCCCGAATCGCGAAATACCCTGGGCGATCTCGATGATGCCGATGCGCTCGGGGACGGTGTGCAGGAATCGTCGCGCACGAGCGTCGGGCGTTTCGTCGAAACTGTCCCACAGCTGCGCGGGCGCCTCGAAATCGTCGACGGCGCTCGGCAGGGCGAGCGATTCGAAACTGCCCGCCCCGACCTCGGGAAGCGCGTCGACCACCATGTCGGCGAGCCGTAACGCGTCGCATTCGGTGATGGTGAATCCGGCGCTGTGATCCACGGTGCGGCCGGGCAGTTGGGTCAGTAGATAGCCTCGCGCCTCGCGCCGGACGGCGAGCAGCCGGATGCCTGCCGCCGGGTCGCTCGGGTCGGCGCCGTCGGCGCCGTGCACCCGGATGGCGATATCGGGACGCGCGATATCTTCCAGCGCCGCGTCGAGATCCGGATCGGGCGCGGTGAGCGACCGGTCCAGAACTCGCACCCGCTCGCGCTGGAAATCGTCCTCGTAGGGGATGTCGGTGGTGAAGACGAAAGGGTGCGGCAGCGGGTCCTCACGCAACCGCTGCCAGCGCACCACGAATTCGAGATCGGTGAAACTCCAGCGCGGGGTCATCGTTCCACGACTGGTTTGACCACGACGGGGGCATCGCCGATCGCGTCTTCGAGATAGTCGGAGGATTCGAGGTAGGTGGCCCTGCGGTGCTGGTTGTTGCCCTGCCCCGCGCCCGCGCCCGCCGCACCCGCCGCACCGGGGGTACCGGGCGTGCCCTGGGTGCCCGCGAGCGCGGCGGCCGGGCTCGCGGCGTCGAACTGGGTCGACGCGCTGATCGGCACGAACGCCGCCGCACGGGGGAACAGTTTGGAGGAACCGGTCGGATCGTGCGCGAGCACCGCGGCGGGTGCCCCGAACCCGCCGCCACCGCCACCACCCGCTCCACCGCCACCGGCGCCACCGGCCAATTTCGCCGCGAAACCCGCCAGATCGTTCGGATCGCCCGACCCGGGGATATCGATCCCGGGAATCCCGGTCAATCCGGCTCTGTTGAGCAGCTCTCGCTGCTGGTCCGGGGTGAGGAACTGCGCGAACTGTTCGAAGGCCTGCTGCAACTGCGGCAGGCCCTGTTGCGCGGCGGCCAGCAACTGCTGCACGAGGGTCTGGAAGAACTGCTGCTCCTCGGGGCTACCGGGAACCAGCGAACCGACCCGCTCGGCCAGTTCGCGCGCGCCCCCGGCCAGTTTCTGCTGACCGGGCACCTGTCCCGGCACCAGGCCACCGGACACCAGACTCGCGAGCTGCTGGCCGTACGAATTCGGGTCACCCGCTATCGGATCGGTAGTCCCCCCACCGAAGTCCCCGCCGAATTTACCCAGCGCACCCGGCATCGTGCCCGCCGGATCACCCAGGCCGCCGGTGTCCCCGAACTGTTCCCTGACCCCGGGGGCGAGTCCTTCGCCGCCACCGTTGTTGCCGCCGTTCTCGCCGCCGCCGTTCTGACCGCCGCCGTTCTGACCGCCGCCGGTCTCACCGCCGCCGGTCTCACCGCCACCTCCGTTGTTGCCACCTCCGTTGTTGCCGCCGCCGTTGTTATTACCGTTGTTGTTCCCGTTATTGCCCTTGTAGAACGGATTCGGGATCCGACCGAACGCACCGTCGGCCGCGGGCAGCACCGGTATGTGCGACGTCGACAGCCCGAGTCCGGCGAGATAGGTGGTGCGGAAATTCTGCCGGTACAGCGCGAGATCATTCGAACCGGCCGGCGGCGGCACCACGTAGAGCCCGAGCGACGGATTCGTCGAGGACGTCGGCATCGACCGCTGGGTCGAGTCCAACCAACCGGCCGTGAAGAACAGCAGATCACCGACGCCGCGAGCGCCCGCGGACAACTGCGGCACCGCGTTCGCATAGGCCTTGACCGCGGCCACCGCGATCTCCTTGCCCGGCCCTTTCCACTGCTCGGCCGTCACCGAATCGACCTTGTTGACGAAATCGACGAATATGCCGTCGAGTTCGCTTCCCACCCACCGCCAGACCCCCGACTGATTGGAGAGGTTCCCGACGACCTGGTTAACCCTGATGTGGTTGCCGACCCCCCACAGCGCCGGCCAATCCAATCCGTCGGCACTCTCGCCCATGATCGTCGTCGATTCGAACCCGGTCAGGGTGGTCAGCGAATTGGGCAGCGTTCCTGCCGTCGCCGTGAGCGTCGTGGTCGGCGGCGGGGTCGTCGACGGATATCCGTCGAGTTCCCATTTCTCGGTCGGATTGCTCTGGATATTGTCCAGCAGATCGGAGTTGAAGCCGTCCACGTCGCCGTACGCCTTACCGGCCGCGACGAAGGTGTCGATCATGTCGGTGAGAATCGCTTTGTGGTCGTTGAGGATACCGTCCAGCTGGGTCGCCTTCTGTCCGAACCTGGTACCCAGCGCCGTGCCGGAACTCAGGCTCGACACCGGCCTACCTGCGGCCAGATCGGTCAGGTAATCCCGCAATCCGTTGATTCCCATGATGACCTGCGAGCCTGCGGCAGCGAGATCACGCGCCACCTGCGGTTCGAACCGGAGCGCGTCGGGACCCCCCGTATGTGTTCGCGTGTACTCGCTCAAGCCGTCCCACGGATTGCCCGTGGGTACCTCTCCGCTCATCGGTCGTGCTCCCTGATCGAATCCGGCGCCGACGGAACTTCGCCTCTGCCCAAGACCATACCGGCCCGCGCGTAGCTCGCACCATCTCGAGAGCTACGAAATCTCTTGTGCGATAAGTTGATTGGGAATGATTGCGAACGGCGGACTACCGCCGTGGCAACGGCGGATGAAGACCGGGTGACAGGTCGGGTCCGGCCGTCACGATTCGACAGTCGCCGCACCCGACATCGTCAACTGATTCATCGCGGCGTCGATATCGGCCTCCTCGCCGAATACCGCGAGCAGATGCGCTCGAGTGATGTCACCCTCGAACCCGGCGGTGAGCAGTGCCCCCACGTGCGCCGCACGCGGATCGTCGGGCCCCGCGCCGATGAGATCGCGAATCACCTGCTCGACGGAGTCGTCGTCCCAGATACCCGGCACCGCCTCGCCCAGGTCCGGACCGCCGGGCGACTCACCCCGGTACCACTGTTCGTCGGACCACCAGTAGCAGAAGGAGAGCAACCCACTGCCCGCGCGGGCGTTGAGGACCTGGTCGACCACCCACTCGGGCGCACCCGCGTATACCTTCGGCAGTTCGGCGCCGTCCTGATAGGCCGCGGCCAACGCGGGTGCGTCCCACACGCCACCGGACAGCACGGCGCGCCCCCTCGGCAGCAGATACAGGGTCGCCCCCGATCGCCGCGAGCCCTCGAACCAGCCGAACGACGGCATGATTCGCGGCCCCCACTCCGACCGCACCGCGACGAACGCCGCCGACATCACCGTCCAGCGCACCCACGTCGTCGGCAGATCCGGCAGGTCGACGTGCGACTCCACCGCCGCGACCCCCGCGGCGCGATCGGCTCTGGCCTGCTGGGCCGCGTACGTGGCCGGCCGCGTCTGCCTGCCGTCGTGGAACAGGTAGGCGGCCAACCACACCGGCAGCCGCTGACGCGGAAATTCCTCCAGATCGGCCAGATACGCCTCCGGCGCGAACAGCTGCTCGTCGGGGAACGGCTCGTCTCCGTAGTCGTAGTCGACCTCCAACTGCCCGTCGGCGTCGAGTCGCATGAACAGCCGCCACCAGGGACCGTCACCGAGCATCGCGGACACCCTGCGATGCTCGGCGGCGATTTCCAGAATGCCGTCGGGAACCGCGACCCTGAGTATTTGATCCTCGTCGCCGGCGTAGAGCACCTCGCCGCCGCCGAGCTCGACGGTCAGGGTGAACACCGCGGTCAGCTCCCGCCATCCCTGCGGGCCCATCTCCGCCAGTTCGTGCGCGATCCGCACCGCGAGCTCATGCCCCCGCTCCTCGGGAGTCTGTTCGAGGTCCGGCGACGGGATCTCACCGGCGACCTCGACCGCCACCTCGGGCTCAGTGCCGGTCACCTCCCCCGGCTCCGCCGACGCGGGCGTGCCCTCGGCCACCGGGACCGGCTCGACCGCGGGGATCGCGCCGAGCGGCGCGCCCAGCGTGAATCCGAGATCGGGCAGCCCGACGCCCGCGAGCGGTCCAGCGCCCGCAACCAGGGTCTTCTCATCGCGATCGCTCACAGGCCCTCGCCTCTCGAGTTCGTCGGCGCCGCAACGGAACCGGTCACCAACCGGAGTCGATGACCCGTCCCGCCGACGGTCCGGGATGTTCTTCCACATCGTCGTACTGCGCGTCGCCGCCCCCGGCGGACAGCGCGCGATCCGCCGAATTCGGCGGCGCCAGCGACGGTTCCGGCGCCTCGGGCACCCGCAGATCGGGCATATCCTCGATCAGGTCCGAGAGTTTCGGCAGACGAGCACGCCGTTCCTGTACCGGCGCCATCAGCGCGGTGTGCTGATCGGCGAGGTGTTTCGCCGCTTTCTGCGCCGCCTCGGTCACCGCCTTCGCGATCTCCGAATGGTTCAGATCCTCTATGCCCTGACCGAATTTCGTCTCGATCACGGTGCCGTCCGCGTTCACCGACACCGTCACGCGGTTCCGGCGCACCGAACCGGTGCCGACCAGAGCCGCACGCGCGCGCTGTATTCCGGCGATCGCGCGCATCTGATCCCTGGCCTCGTCGAGGATCGCGGCGAGGTCGGCCCTGGCATGCTCGTTGCTCATAGCTCACCGAGCATGCCGATGGCCGGGAAACCCCCGATGACCCTCACGTGAATGACTGATGGCGCCGACGCGACGCCGGACAGTCAGTCGTCCAGTTCGGCGAAATCGTCCATCCGCTCCAGAATCCGTTCGATCTCCATATCGACCCACTCGGCCAGCGCCGCACCCGACATTCCCACCGCCACCGGCGCCGCGTGATGCAACTCCATCACATAGCGTCCGTCGCCGGGAAGGTCGCGCCAGAGCCTGCCCGCGCGGGTGATGCCGCGCGGCCCGTACATCGACCGCCCCTGCACCACCTGCACCGATCCGGTCGCGTCGGATGCGATATTGAGGAACTTGGTACTCGCGGAACCACGAACGTCCTCGTCGTCGGAGACCATCGAGCCGAACCCGAAACCGGACCCGGTCGATCTACCACCGGGTTCGGGGAGATCGATCGAGAAGGGTCCCTGCGTGCCCGCGACAGCGGAGGGCATCAATGCCATGACGGCATCGCCCAGCCCCCGCGGATCACAGGTGGTGATCGTGTACGCCGCGGCGTGATCGATGGTTCGGCCCGGTTCCTGCACGGCCACGAACGCGCGCGAGCCTCGACGACCCGCGTGGACTCGCACCCATTTCTCCGGGTTGGCGAAATCCGCGTCCTCCCAGGACTGCGCGCCGACCACGACCGTCGGCCTGGAGAAGGTGTCGATCACCGTCTCGAGGTCACGGTCCATCCGGCGCATCAGGTCCGAGCGGGCGTCCTGGCAGGCCCGCACGTAGTCGTCCATCCACGGGATATCGCTGGTGAAGGTGAACACTCCCGGCATCTCACCGTCGAGGTGCAGATCGCACAGCACCTTGAATTCCAGATCGGTCAGTTTCCAGGTGCTCACCACATCACCCGCGTCACGGCTCGATCACCGGTTTCACCCGGAACGGTGTGTCACCCAAGGCTTCATCCATCCAATCGGTCGAGGTCAGGAATTTCGGTCGGCGGTGTCCGCCCGCGCCACCTGCCGCACCCGCACCGGCACCCGGCGATCCGGCCGCACCCGGGCTGCCGGGTTGGCCGTTGGTGCTGGCCGCGGTGGTCCCGTCGCTGCCGAACATGAAACCCTCGGCCGCGGGCAACGCGGCACTGCTGGCGAACAGGTTGGTGTGCCGTGGCTCGGCGAGCGCCTGAGCCGGTATTTCCCCGGCGCCGCCGAGTCCGCCGAGGTCGCCGCCGCCACCACCGCCACCACCACCTGCTCCGAGGCTCGGATCGAGCCCGGCCGCGAGGTCGGCCAGCCCGCCGAGACCCGGGATATTGCTGAGTTCGTTCAACTGACCGGCCAGCCCCTGCGCGACCGATGGGTCCAGCACACCGTTCAGGAACTGACCGAATGCCTCGAAACCGTCACCGATGGCCTGCCCCAGCTGCGAAAGCAGATCGGTGCCACCGTTGGCCAAGAGATCGAACAGTTTGCTCCCGTTCTCACCGAGCACACCTTCGATACCGCCGGCCTCGCCGATGGCGGGCAACAGCTCGCCGAGCGCGGCGGACTGTTCGGGACTCAACGTCGGCAGCAGATCACCGAGCGCCGAGGCCTGTTCCGGACTCAATGTCGGCAGCAGCTCGCTGAGTGAGCCGAGTGCCTCGGGACTGATATCCGACAGCAGTTCACCCAGCGCCGTCGTCTGTTCCGGCGTGAGTTGCGGCAGCAATTCACCGAGCGACTTGGCCTGTTCGGGAGTCAGACTCGGCAGCAAGTCGCCCAGCGCCTTGCCCTGCTCCTCGGTCAGGCCCGGAATCAATTGATCGAGGCTCGGCCCGCCCTCGCCGTCTCCGGTTCCGCCGTCGAGCCTGGACAGGAGATCCTGCAAAGGCGACTTCGTACCCTTGCCCGTTCCGGTGCCCGTCCCCGTGCCCGAACCTGTTCCGGTGCCCTTGCCCGTGCCCGTGCCTGTGCCGGAACCCGTGCCCGAGCCACCGAGCGAACCCGGCAACGCACCGCCCTGGGGGATGGGCATGTCGTCCGCGGACTCGTCTATCCCCGCGCCGCCGCCGTACTTGTCGATCAGATCATCGATGCTGGGAGCCTCTTGGCCGCTGCCGCCGCTGCCGGTACTACCGCCGCCCGTGCCGCCACCGGTTCCGCTGCCCGTACCGCCACCGGTTCCGCCGCCTGTACCGCCACCGGTCTCGCCGCCGCCTGTGCCGCCCCCCGTGCCGCCGCCGGAATCCCCTCCGCCGCCGAGCAATTCATCTAGATTCGGCAGATTGTTGCCGGTACCACCGCCATTGCCGTTGCCGCCGCCGGTATCTCCGTTCCCGCCGCCACCGTTCCCGCCTCCGTACCCACTACCGCTCCCGCTGCCGCTACCGCTTCCGTACCCACTACCGCCTCCGTACCCGCTACCGCTACCGCTACCGCTACCGCTCCCGCTTCCGTACCCGCTACCGCTTCCGTACCCGCTCCCGCTTCCGTACCCGCTCCCGCTTCCGTACCCACTTCCGCTCCCGCTGCCGCTTCCGCTTCCGCTTCCACTCCCGCTTCCACTTCCGCTACCACTGCCACCGCCATTACCATTTCCACCGGCCTGCTTACCAGGAATCTCGATGGTCGGGACAGCCGACTTCGTCTTGTTGATGCCCTCCACGTAATACTTCTTGAATCGGTCGCGATATTTTCCGGTCTGATCCTCGTTGCAGCCGCGCTTCTTCGGCGAGTTCGGACCGGGCATTTCATTCTTGGTGACCGTCAACCACTGACTGGTGTAGAGCAGGCTGTTGCCCATGACCTTGGTCGCCGCGACCAGATCGACAGTGCTGTTCTTGTACTTCTCCACCGCATTGGCAGCGGCCTCGGACGAGGCGCCTCGCCATGAACTCTTCAGATTCTGAATTTGCGTCGCATAGGTCTGCAAGTGAACTTGTATCTTGTCCCCGAGCCACAACCACTGGAAATGCATCTCATACGGCGGCGACGGAATGATCGATGCGCCGAAGCTCTGTAGATCTTCGAAGCTGAGGTTGTCCGCGTTCTCGACCGTCACCGTGACGGGGTCGGTCTTGCCGCCGTATCCCTGCACAGTTTCCGGGAAGGCCGGCATCGTGTAGGAAACATCGTTGTAGTAGCCGTCCCAGTTGCCGGTCCTGGCTGTGTCACCGATATCCAACTGGCCGTAGGAATAGTCATCTTCTCCCGACGTGGAGGTCACCGTCGGTTTACCGCCGTTGGGCGCGGGCGGCGTCAGATTCACGGTGACATCTCTGACTCTCGTCAGAGTATTGAAGTTGACCGTGTTGTTGTTCTCCGCGGCGGCGAACGCCTTGCCCGCGGCGACGAACGTGTCGTACTGGTCCTGCACGATATCCGAGTGCGTGACCAGCGAATCGTAGAGCGCCTGGCCGTGATCGGAGTACGCTCGCGCCAGCTCACGACTCGAGGCCAGGTTGCTGAACGCGCCCACGGAATGTAGACGCTGCTCGTAGACGATCGCCGCGAGACGATCCAGATCCGCGATCAACTGCGCGGCGGCCTTGGTGGCCGTGACGACATTCGCGACGTCGAATTGCAACAGCCCGTTGTTGGCGGATCCGAGAATCGGCGCCCATATCGACGGAGGCGGTCCCCCTGGGTTCGTCACAGCTCATGCTCCTGAATCATGTAGTTCACCGATAGCCTCACCGTTGCCGTCGCATCCCACCCGATACCGTCATCAGGCCTCGTCGGAGGCGATCATGAGATCGGCGGCCTGTCCCTGGCCATCGGCGAAGCCCTGCGCACCATTTCCCAGACCTTCCCCGCCTTCGAGGAGGGTATTCCGGGATGTCTTGTACCCGTTCGCCCCTTCGGAGAACTTCTTGCCGAAAGAGTCCTTACCCCAGGGGAAATTGGTGGCGTCGTCCTCGAGATCCAACGAAGTACGCAGGTTTCGGACCACCCCTTTGATCGCGGTAGCCGCTTCCAGGCTGATACCGGCGGCTCTTTTCAGCGCCACAGGGTCGATTTCGATACGATTCGGCGTAGTCATAGGATTTCGGCCTCACTATCAGTTCTATTGTGGTCTATTTCAACTCGAACGGTTTGTCCGGACCGTCGGTGGGAGCACCCGCACCGACAACCGCTCCCTTTTGCGGGAGTGGAACGGGTGCGGTTTTCGGCTTGATCACCGAATTCGGCGGCCGCCAATCACCCTGGTCCGCGAGATCGGTGGGCGCGGTGTAGGCGCCGGGGAAGACGAACGGCAACGGATACCACTTCGGCCTGGTCTTGGCTTTCATGTCCTTGCCCGCGCCGAACGAGGGTGCGTACTCCATGAATCGGCCGTGCGCGTTGTGCCCCCAGGTCGAATCCGAAGTCAGGCCGGATGCCTTGGGAGGCGGCGGATTGGTCAATTCGTCCTGACGCCGCTGTATGGCGTCCTGGTCTTCCTGGTTTCGCAGGTCGACCCGATCCTGATCTTCCTGGTTTCGCTGGTCGACCCGATCCTGATCCTCCTGCGCACGAGTATCCCTGCGCTGCTGATCGTCCTGTCCACGCTGGGTGGCCCGATCCCGATCCTCCTGCGCACGAGTATCCCTGCGCTGCTGATCCTCTCGCGTCCGCTGATCGTTGCGCTGCTGATCCTCCCGCGTCCGCTGATCGTTGCGCTGCTGATCCTGCTGTGCGCGCTGCGTCTGACGATCCTGCTGAACCTGCTGAACCTGCCGGTCCTCGTTCGTACGCTGATCAGCCCGCTGCTGATCCTGCTGCGCACGCTGATCAGTGTGCTGTCGATCCTCGTCCGCACGCCGATCCTGCTGGGCCTGCTGGGCCTGCCGATCATCGCCGGCCCGCTGATCAGCGCGCTGCTGATCCTCGTTCGCACGCTGATCGGTCCGCTGCCGATCCTCCCGCGCTCGCTGATCCTGACGATCCTGCTGCGCCTGCCGATCATCATTTGCCCGCTGATCGGTCCGCTGCTGATCCTCGTTCGCGCGCTGATCGGTCCGCTGCTGATCCTCGTTCGCGCGCTGATCGGTCCGCTGCTGATCCTCGCGTCCGCGCTGATCGGCCCGCTCCTGCCCGCGTCCGTCCGCGTCCTCTCGCGCGCGCTGATCAGCGCGCTGCTGATCCTCGTTCGCACGCTGATCGGTCCGCTGCTGATCCTCCCGCGCTCGCTGATCCTGACGATCCTGCTGCGCCTGCCGATCATCATTTGCCCGCTGATCAGCGCGCTGCTGATCCTCGTTCGCACGCTGATCGGTCCGCTGCTGATCCTCCCGCGTGCGCTGATCCTGACGATCCTGCTGCGCCTGCCGATCATCGTTAGTCCGCTGATCAGCGCGCTGCTGATCCTCGTTCGCACGCTGATCGGTCCGCTGCTGATCCTCCCGCGTGCGCTGATCCTGCTGATCCTGGCGAGCCTGCTGAGTCGTCCGATCCTCGTTCGTCCGCTGATCGGTCCGCTGCTGGTCCTCGTTCGCACGAGTATCGGTCCGCGTCTGATCCTCGGTCCGGCGATTGTCGGTCCGCGTCTGATCCTCGTTCGCACGAGTATCGGTCCGCGTCTGATCCTCGTTCGCACGAGTATCGGTCCGCGTCTGATCCTCGTTCGCACGAGTATCGGTCCGCGTCTCATCCTCGTTCGCACGATTGTCGATCCGCTGCTGATCCTCGTTCGCGCGCTGAGTCCGGACCGCCGGATCGCGGTCCGCGCCATTGGGCGTGGGCGTCGCGTTACCGTCGCCGAAGAGATTACGAACCCTGTTCACACCGAAACTGGTGGTCTTCTCCTTGTGCCAGACATTGAATCGCAGTTGATCGCCCGTGGGCGGCGTCCACTTGTTCGAAAGTCCTCGGGCACCACCGACGATCGCGCCACGTGCGATGGCACCGGTCCACCCCTGGGGTGAGGCCAGCGAACTCAGGTCACCGGTAACCGTGGCCGCCCCGAGGTTGCTGAACACATTGCCGACCGCACCCGTGGCCGCGCCGATCACCGCGCCGTGCAGGAACATCCCGCCTCGAAACGGGACATTGTTCAAAGCTGTGCCGAAGCCGGGGTTCTTACTCCACGGCACATGGCGATCCACTTTCGGGAAGATGAATTTGTCCGAACCGCGACCGAGCACCCGTCCGAATTCACGTGATGGAATTGTCGCGAACATCGAACCCACCACCGACGCGCCGAACTCCTTCTCGTTGAAGTGCCGACGTTTGCCCTGCCCCATCTGCCCCACCTGGATGGACGCGTTGATGGCAGCCGCGGTGATGGCGGATTCCGTGATCTTGATCGTGTAGACCGATATGCCTTTGGCCGAGGGAACCTTGTATTTCCACCCCGGACTCTTGATCTTCGACTTCCAATCGAGAATCCAGTACCGCGATGTACGGGTACCGGGAGCAATGCCGTTGGCACCTATCTTGGCCGCGTTGATCTCGGCTTTGGTCGCGAAGCCCATCTTCGCGACGTGCTTCTCGATGAATCCCTGCACCGTATCTTCGAGAACCCGCAGAAAGGAACGAGTCGTCGTGATGGCGGCCGCCTCCGCCGCGGGAGCCGTGGGGGGAAACATCCAGGCCCAGATGATCTCCAGCAGCAACCACACCAGTGACACGATGATATTGAGTTTCGCCGCCTGGATCTCGGTGCCCATATCGAACGACGTCTCGTACAACTTCATGTACAAATCGGCCAACGCCTTGATCGACTGCTCCCCCACCAGGAACTTGTCGAACATCTCGCCGATCTGAGCGGCGCCCGCCCCGTCCGTATACGCCGCCATCGACGCGGATTTGGCCGACTCCATCGTGCCGACCACTTTGGCGAGCTCTTTACTCGCCGTCTCCCACGCCCTCGCGACATCCCACATGCGATCCTCGTCGCCGTCGGGCCAGGTCGTACCGGCGATCCAGCCCAGCCAACGAAGATTCTCGGGTAGATAGAGGGTCATCGGGAATCAGCTCAGTCGTCGGAGATCATCGAGCGCGACACCGTTCCGTCGAACACACCCACTGCGCGCGAATCGAATTCGCGCATACTCGTCGGCGGCGGCGGAGCGACCGGCATCCGGGCACCGAGATCGGGAGCGCCCTCGATGATGTCGGAGAGCTTCGGCAGCTGCGACTTTCGCTCGCGCAGCGGAGCCAGGAGTTCCTGGCTGAGCCTGTCGACCTCTTGCGCGGCTTTCTGCACCGCCTCGGTCATCCCCTCGGCGATCTCGTCGAAGGTGAGGTCGGCGATGTCATCGGCGAAGACGGTCTGGATCAGCAAACCATCGGCGTTGACGGTCACCGTGATTCGCGCTTCGCAGGTACTGGCGGTCGCGGTCAGCTTCGATCTCTTCAGCTGGACCTCGGCGATGCCACGCATCTGCTCGTCGAGCCCTTCCAACATCGTCATCATGTCCGCATGCAGACGCTCGTTGACCATCGCACCTCCCGGCCTCGTTGATCAAGAACACCGCACAACGGTGAATCAGCGATGGCGGGCAAGGAAATTCGGCGGAACCAGGAGCCGATATCCCGACCTTCGCCCTGCATGATCCGAGTACGACGGGTATGTGAGATGTCATCATGTCGCTACACTCCGTTCCATCCGGTGGTGCGGCGAAGTCATCGATGACGATCAGACTCCCGAACCGTAATCCAGAACCCTTCCATGAGATTGAGCACGAATGCGCGTAGACGGTCGGATATTCATCGAGGCGACCGCGGTGGTCATTCCCGACGAGCGCCAACACATCGATCACGCACTCACCCGAGGTTTCGTCAGCGCGAAAGCGGCAGCGAAATCAGAGATTTCGGATATCTCGGTGGCGTCGAACGGACAGACCGCCGAGGAACTCGCGCTCATCGCGGGCCACGAGGTGCTGCGATCGGCCGATATCGCACCCGTCGATATCGACTTCCTCGCACACGCTTCGATCGCTCACGGCCTCGACGATTGGACCATCGCGCCGCGGCTGTCGCGGCTGCTCGGCGCCAATCGCGCGGTGTCCATGGGAGTCAGGCAGATGAGCAACGGCGGCGCCATGGCCGTGCAGGTCGCCATCGCGCAGATGATCGCCGAAACCCGTTTCGAGCACGGTCTCGTTCTCACCGGTGACGTAGCGGGACAGGACGCGTCGTGGCGCTGGCAACTCCACATGGGCGCGGCCCTCGCCGACTCGGCGACCGCTCTCCTGCTCTCGCGCGCCACGGGCGCGCTCTCGGTGCGGTCGGTCGCCTCGTGCGGCGCACCGCAGGAGGAGGCCTGGTACCACGAACGGGCGACGCTGGGAGAGGCCGCCGCCACCAAGCCGAATGTGTTCCGACTACGTAAAGCCACGCGCGCCGCCGTGCAGAACGCCTGCGCCGACGCGGATATCGAGTTCGGCGATCCCCGGCTGACCGTCACCGTGCTGCCGCGACTCACCCCGGCGTTCTGCGAGAGCGCCTTCCACGAAGTCCTGCCCGATACCGAGGTCGTCAACCTGTCCGGCGAGACGGGACATCTGTTCGCCGGAGACCTCACGGCGAACCTGAACTATCTGTGCACCAAGAGATCACTCGCCCCGGGCGAGTACGCGTTGGTGATCAATGTCGGAGTCGGGCTCACCGCCACCGCGATCGTGGTGCGGGGAGAAGAGTGAGCCGACCCGACAACTACTCCGGGCGCAGCGTCAGGATGCGCGGGCCGTCCTCGGTGACCGCGACCGTGTGCTCCCAATGCGCGGCACGGGTGCCGTCGGTGGTGACCACGGTCCAGTCGTCATCGAGAACTTTCGTCTGGGTGGTCCCGAGCGTCAGCATGGGCTCGATGGCCAGCACCGAACCCACCACGAGTTTCGGCCCCTTGCCCGGAGCGCCCTCGTTCGGCAGGAACGGGTCCATGTGCATCTCGCGACCGATCGCGTGACCGCCGTACCCGTCGACGATGCCGTAGGCGCGGCCGTGCTTCTCCTCGGCCGCGCGGGTGCCGAGTTCGATGGCGTGTGAGATATCGGTGAGCCGGTTGCCGGGCAGCATGGCCGCGATACCCGCCTCCATCGACAGTCTCGTGGCCTCGCTCAGCAGTTCATCGGCGTCGATCATATTGCCGACACCGAATGTCCACGCCGAATCGCCGTGCCAGCCCTCGAGGATCGCACCGCAATCGATCGAGACCAGATCGCCTTCGGTGAGGATCTCTCCCGAGGTCGGGATGCCGTGCACCACGCGGTCGTTGACCGACGCGCAGATCGACGCGGGGAATCCGTGGTAGCCCTTGAAGGAGGGCACGGCGCCCGCGTCACGGATCACCTGCTCGGCGACCTCGTCCAGGGCGAGGGTGGAAACCCCCGGGACCGCTGCCGCCCGCACGGCGACGAGCGCGCGTCCGACGACCGCGCCCGCCGCGGCCATCGCGTCCAGCTCACCCGCGGTGCGGAACGGCACCACTTTCTTGTTCTTGCTCCGACCGAAGACCATCGCGGATCAGCGCTCCCGTTTCCGGGGCATCCCCCAGGTTCGGCACACTCGGAAGACTCGGGACACTACTGTCCCAAGGCACGCAACGCGCGCGCGTTGACGTCATCGACCTCGCCGATACCGTCGACGGTGACGACCAGGCCGTCGTAATGCTGGAGCAGCGGCTCGGTCTCCTCGCGATACACCCGGAGCCGGTTACGGATCACGTCCTCGTTGTCATCGGCGCGGCCACGCGCGAGCATCCGCTCGACCACGGTGTCCTCGGCGACGACGAAGCACAGGACGGCGTCCAGCTTCTTGTCCATATCGCCGAGGATCTTCTCCAGGGCCTCGGCCTGGTCGATGGTGCGCGGGTAACCGTCGAGCACGAAACCGTTGACGGCGTCCGGCTCGGCGACCCGGGACTCGACCATACGGTTGGTGACGTCGCTCGGAACCAGATCTCCGGCATCCATGTACTTCTGCGCTTCGCGACCCAGCGGCGTCTGCTGGCTGATATTCGCGCGGAACAGATCCCCGGTGGAGATGTGCGGGACGCCCAGCTTCTCGGACAGCAGGACGGCCTGGGTGCCCTTGCCCGCGCCCGGCGGACCTAGCAATACAACTCTCACTTGAGGAACCCTTCGTAATTTCGATTCATCAGCTGGCTCTCGATCTGCTTCACCGTGTCGAGACCGACGCTCACCATGATGAGGACCGCGGTGCCGCCGAACGGAAGGTTCTGAGCGCCGCCGGACGAGCCGATATCGAGGAACAGGTTGGGCAGCACTGCCACGAGACCGAGGTAGATCGAGCCGGGCAGGGTGATGCGGCTCAGGACGAAATTCAGGTAGTCGGCCGTCGGCCTTCCCGGACGGTATCCGGGAATGAAGCCACCGAACTTCTTCATCTCATCCGCGCGTTCCTCCGGGTTGAAGGTGATCGCGACGTAGAAGTAGGTGAAGAACACGATCAAACCGAAGTAGATCGCGATATAGACCGGGTTGCCCGGGTTCACCAAGTATTTCTGGATGATCTCCTGCCACCAACTCGGGTCCGTCGCGTTCTGCGAACCTGTCAGCTGAGCGACCAGGTTCGGCAGATACAACAGCGAGGACGCGAAGATCACGGGGATGACGCCCGCCTGGTTGACCTTCAACGGCAGATAGGTCGAGGACCCGCCGTACATCTTCCGGCCGACCACCCGTTTGGCGTATTGGACCGGAATGCGGCGTTGACCCTGTTCGACGAAGATCACCGCGGCGATGATGAGGAAGGCCGCCACACAGACCAGGCCGAAGACCAGGCCGCCGCGGCTGTCGAGGATGTTCTTGCCCTCGGTCGGAATCCTGGCCGCGATACCGGCGAAGATCAGCAGCGACATACCGTTGCCGACGCCGCGTTCGGTGATCTGTTCGCCGAACCACATGACCAGGGCGGCGCCCGCGGTCATGACGAGCACGATGATGATCATGCCGAAAATGCTGGTGTCGGCGAGGATGTCCTGCTGACAGCCCTGGAGCAACTGGCCGCGCGCCGCGAGCGCGACGAGACCTGTCGCCTGGAGGATCGCCAACGCGACCGAGAGATAACGCGTGTACTGCGTCATCTTGTTCTGACCGGATTGGCCTTCCTTGCGCAGGTCCTCGAACCGCGGGATGACGACGGTCAGCAGCTGAATGATGATGCTGGCGGTGATGTAGGGCATGATGCCGATCGCGAAGACCGACAATTGCAGCAGCGCACCACCGGAGAACAGGTTGATGAGCTGGTAGATGCCCTGGGAATCACCACCGGAGACCAGCTCGATACATTCCTGCACCGCCTTGTAGTCCACACCCGGTGAAGGCAGCGCGGCACCCATGCGGTACAACGCGATCAACCCCAGCGTGAAGAGAATCTTCCGCCGTAAGTCCGGAGTCCGGAAGGCCGATACGAAGGCGGAAAGCACAGATCCTCCTGGCGCGAACGACATGGTCATGACATGGATATTTCAGCGATGTCCAACTCTGGAGAAGCCGAAAACCATGACGTGGCTTGGCAGACAACAATTGAACTCTAACAGCGGCACCGGACGAGCTTTCACCCGTCCGGTGCCCACTACGTTGAGAGTACCGTCAGCCCAGCTCGGTGACAGTGCCACCGGCAGCGGTGATCTTCTCTTTGGCTGCGCCGGTCACCTTGTCGACGGTCACCTGGACCGCGACGCCGATCTCGCCGTCGCCCAGGACCTTGACCAGGCGGTTCTTGCGAACCGCTCCGGCCGCGACCAGCTCGGCCTTGCCGATCTCGCCACCCTCGGGGAACAGCTCGGCGATCGAGCCGATATTCACGACCTGGTACTCGGTACGGAACCGGTTCGTGAAGCCCTTGAGCTTGGGCAGCCGCATGTGCAGCGGCATCTGCCCACCCTCGAAGGCGGCCGGGACGTTCTTGCGAGCCTTGGTGCCCTTGGTACCGCGGCCCGCGGTCTTGCCCTTGGAACCTTCACCGCGACCGACACGGGTCTTCTCGGTCTTGGATCCGGGAGCAGGACGCAGATGATGCAACTTGATGGTCATGTCAGACCTCCTCAACTGTCACGAGGTGGCGCACGACGTTGATCAGGCCGCGGTTCTGAGGGTTGTCCTCACGAACCACGGTCTGACGGATCTTCCGCAGGCCGAGCGTACGAAGGCTCTCCCGCTGGTTCACCTTGGCGCCGATCGACGACTTGATCTGGGTCACCTTGAGATCTGCCATTTACCTGGCACCTCCCACTGCCTGAGAGCGCGCGCGCAGCATGCCCGCGGGGGCGACGTCCTCGAGGGGCAGGCCACGGCGGGCCGCGACCTCTTCGGGACGCTGCAGCATCTTGAGTGCCGCAACCGTCGCGTGCACGACGTTGATGGCGTTGTCGCTACCGAGCGACTTCGCCAGAATGTCATGGATGCCAGCGCATTCCAGCACGGCGCGAGCCGCACCACCGGCGATCACACCGGTACCGGGCGAAGCCGGACGCAGCATGACCACACCGGCCGCCGCCTCACCCTGAACCGGGTGGACGATGGTCGAGCCGATCATCGGAACGCGGAAGAAGCCCTTGCGAGCCTCCTCGACACCCTTCTGGATGGCCGCGGGAACTTCCTTGGCCTTGCCGTAGCCGACGCCGACCAGACCGTTGCCGTCACCGACGATCACGAGGGCGGTGAAGCTGAAGCGACGACCACCCTTCACGACCTTGGAGACACGGTTGATCGCGACGACGCGCTCGAGCTGGTTCTTGTCGGTCTGCTGGTCGCGACGGTCGCCGCCACCACGCCGATCGCGGCCACCGCCGCGGCCGTCGCGGTTGTCGCCGCCACCGGCGGCACCAGCCTGCTGTCCGGCGGGTCCGTTGCCGCCGTCACGCCTCTGACGTCCCGGCATCAGACGTTCCTTCCGTAAATGTTTGCAGTCATCAGAACTTCAACCCACCTTCGCGAGCGGCATCGGCCAGCGCCGCGATGCGGCCGTGGTAGTCGTGACCACCACGGTCGAACACGACGGCGTCGATGCCTGCGGCCTTGGCACGCGCGGCCAGCAGTTCGCCGACCTTCTTGCCCTTGGCCGACTTGTCGCCGTCCAGGGCACGCACATCGGCCTCGATGGACGACGCGGCGGCGATGGTCTTGCCGATCGAGTCGTCGATGAGCTGTGCGTGCAGATGACGCGAAGAGCGGTTGACCACCAGGCGCGGACGCTCGGTGGTGCCGACGACCTTCTTGCGCAGACGGAAGTGACGGCGGGTCTTCGACAGACGACGTGTCGTGGACACGTCCTTGCCACGCGGCTTGCGCTTGGCGATCTGGTTTTCGGTTTGCGCCATGATCACTTACCCGTCTTTCCGACCTTGCGGCGAACGACCTCGCCGGCGTAGCGGATGCCCTTGCCCTTGTACGGGTCGGGCTTACGCAGTCCGTGGATGACAGCGGAGATCTGACCGACCGCCTGCTTGTCGATTCCGGACACGGAGAATTTGGTGGGCGACTCCACCGCGAAGGTGATGCCCGCCGGGGCTTCGATCGGCACCGGGTGGCTGTAGCCGAGGGCGAACTCGAGGTTCGAGCCCTTGGCCTGCACGCGGTAACCGACTCCGAAGATTTCCATCTTCTTCTCGTAGCCCTTGGTGACGCCCTCGACCATGTTGGACACCAGGGTCCTGGTCAGGCCGTGCAGCGAGCGGTTCTGACGATCATCGTTCGGGCGAACGACCTCGAGCTGGCCGTCCTCACCCTTGGCGATGGTGATCGGTTCGGCGACGGTGAGCGACAGGGTGCCCTTGGGCCCCTTCACCGACACGTTCTGGCCGTCGATGTTCACCTCGACGCCTGCGGGAACTGTGATGGGCTTCTTGCCAATGCGCGACATTTGTCCTGACCTCCCTTACCAGACGTAGGCGAGGACTTCGCCGCCCACGCCCTGCTTGGCCGCCTGACGATCTGTGAGCAGACCGGTCGACGTGGAAATGATCGCCACGCCGAGGCCGCCGAGGACCTTGGGCAGGTTGGTGGACTTCGCGTACACACGCAGACCGGGCTTCGACACGCGGCGCAGGCCCTGAAGGCTGCGCTCACGGCTGGGGCCGTACTTGAGGTCGACGATGAGGGCCTTGCCCACCTCGGCGTCCTCGGTCCGGTAATCGGCGATGTAACCCTCGCGCTTGAGAATCTCGGCGATATTCACCTTGATCTTCGAATGCGGAGCCTTCACCTGATCGTGGTACGCCGAGTTGGCGTTGCGCAGACGCGTCAAGAAGTCTGCGATCGGATCAGTCATGGTCATGGTTAGACCTCGACACCTTTCTCGCCGCGGTTCCCATACAACACCGACCTGCGCGAGGCAGACGGCCGTGGGCCTGCAGCAATGGGGCTGGTCCGGCCGACACTTGCCGACCGGATGAGTTCTCGTAACGAGCTCTCGGCACCCGGGCAATCCCCACGCCGCTCCGATGACGCCGACTTGGGCCGACACCGAGGGCATGCGGACACAGAGGTGCCCAGGCAACCGCTCAAGTGTAGACAAACCCCAGTTCACCTCAAAATCCGGCCCGTGCTCGACTACTGCCGTCTCCGCGGGGAGTCCACGGACCACCCCTCCCGGCCTCCCGATCAGTCGCACGATGCTTGCGCTGTGGAGTCGATGTCAACTGAGGAGCAGGGCCGAGAAACCCCCGCCGATCACGAGACCGCCGACGATCAGCGCCGTCGACGCGAGAGCGAATCGGGGAACGGAGTACCGCAGGTATACCCCGAGCGCGACGGGCGGTGCGATGGGCAGAAGCCAGATATCGACGCCGAACGGCAGGTCGGTATCGAGAGTGATCTCCACTTGGAGGACGACCATGAGCGCGAGCCAGTACAGGAATCCACCGGCGACGATTCCCGCGGCGATCTGCGCGACGGCTTCGACGGCGCGGGCAAGCGGGGATCGACCGGTGGGCCGCACGGTAGGTTCGTCGCCCATTTCACTCGGGGCCATTGAAGAAGACGAGGCTGTTCTTGCCGGTATTCGTCGACGCGTCGGGTAAGCCGTTCATCGATACCTTCCTGGCGTTGCGCGCGATGCTGACGCATTCGCGGACGATACCTTCGGTGTCGTCGTCGTGACGAAGCCCGACCGCGATTCCGGTTTCGTTGTTGTACAGGTCCATTCGTTG
This sequence comes from Nocardia noduli, assembly GCF_019038455.1. Lineage (NCBI taxonomy): Bacteria > Bacillati > Actinomycetota > Actinomycetes > Mycobacteriales > Nocardiaceae > Nocardia > Nocardia noduli. Next base: position 6,960 of record NZ_JAFMPL010000026.1, on the reverse strand, counting down.
CGAGGCCTCGCTGTACTGAGGGTCGTCGGGTGCGGCGGGAGAATCCGTCTCGTGCGCGTCTGCCATGTCACGAGCGAATCTTTCGGTACCCCACGCCGTCATCATCGCCATCCAGATGCAATGTCTGCACGCGTCTCGGCGATCGTCCACGCCGTTGTAGCCCTCACCGGTCGGGAAGTACTTCTCGGATTCGCTCCATGGAACATCCTGCGCTCCGCGACGTTTGGAATTTCCGCAATCGATCGGATGCGAGGCGCAAGCTCGTGTCTCGTTCGGCCCCGTGCCGGTACCGGGATAGTCCTGGCGCTGATCGACGGCACGAATACCGGAAAAAGCGTCCTCGATCGACTTTCGCGCTGTTTCGTCGTCGTCGGCCAGTTGAGCCAGCGCCTTCTGAACACTCGCGGTGTGGGTACCCGCGCTTTGCTGAAGCAACGCGAGCCCCGAGGCCGCCGTCTCGGCGTCGGAGACATTTGCTAACAGGACCTGTTGGGATTGCGGGGAAACAGTACAGGTGCCGTCGTCGGCGACGTCGTAGCCACTGGAACGCGCAGCCTCGACAGCCGTCTCCACCGCGGTTCGGGAGCCCTGCAGAGTGCTCACCGCATCGCGGGCCGCGGTCGAGCCGTTCTCGAGTGCCTGTTGGAGAACAGTACCGCCCTCGTACAGGGGCAGAAAAGCGGTTCTCAACCCACTCCCCGAGGCGCCCTTCCAGAAATCCCGAGAACCTTCGACCGAATTGTTCTGGGTCTGGATCGTTCGCGCGATGGCCTGGGATTGCGACTTCCAGAGATCGGATTGCAGACCCAACGCATCGAGATCGAGAGACTGCGCCGCCGATACCGTAAACGACATCTTCTCATCGGATTTCATTCCAGATCCCCCATCAGCTGCCGCATATCCTGTGACTGTTTCGCGTCGTGCGATGTCAGCGTGTCGATCACGGTGCGGACGTTGTCGCTCAGACTCAGCAGATCCAGACCGAGATCCAGGCTGACGTTTCCGACCGCCGCACCCGCGGCAATACACGCTTGCGCCACGCTCATCCCGTGCACGCCGGACAGGATGTCTGCGGGATCGCGGCCGGCGAGGATCATCGATTGGAATTCCTGGAAACCGGATGTGAGGGATTTCTCCAATCCGGCAACCGATGTCGGATCGAACAGGAATTCGCCGTTCTCCCCGGATTCCACGTCAAACCCTCCGACGATTCGTCGCCAGGACCCCGACGAGCGCATCGGCCACGTGCCGACGTTGCACTCTGCTGTTCATTCGCCCTCCCGGTACAGTCGCGCCCTCACCGGTGTTGGACGCAATACCGCCCAGGAGGTTCCCCTCATCTTCAGTGACGGTCATCACAGAGGCTTATCCTGCTGTTCCCGCCCCGAGCCACACCGCGACCGAGGCGATCAGCGCCACGTGCCCAGATCCCAGTCGTCCCAACGATCGAAGATCGGATCGAGAACGTCGTCGAGGAATTCCGGCGACAGCGAATCGAGCCATCCCGACACCGGCGTAGCGTCACCCACCTCCGACGCCCGCGTCGTTCGCCCTGCGGGCGACCGCTGATGGTCTATATCGGTCACCGAAGGGAGACAGTCATCTGTCGGCTCGTTCGCGCGCGTGGCCGCGACGCTTCGAGGGGTTCTGCGGGGCGGAACCGGCTCGGGCGTGGCGGTGAAGTAGCGGTCGTCATCATTACCGCGTGCGTCGAATGGCTCGATGACACCGCTCAGCGACATCTCCTGTGGTCCAGGGATATCCGTGGGCAAGTCGGAGTCATCGCTGACGGCGGGGTCGCTCGTTCCGGGTACGGCATCGTCGCCGCGGTCGACGGGAAGCGCATCCTCGCGGGGTGATTCCTCGCGACCCGGATCCTCTATCGCCTCCCGCACCGCGTCACCCGCTCGCCGCAACGCGGTCTTGTGCAATTCCACGACGACGTCGGCCAATCCACGCGCTGACAGCCTTGCCGCCGCATCACCCACGTCGATCGCGTACAGCGCCCCGTTCGCGCCGACCGTGACGGTGACCGCGCCATCGGAGGACGAAGCCGTCCCCTTCGCTCGAACCACGGCCGTCTGAAGCCGCTCGATTCGATCCGTCTCCGAATTTCGATCACCCATGCCACCCCCGAACTTCCGGCTCAGCCTAACTGCTCGAGAAGCGACATCATCGAGGAAGAGAATGGCCATCGGCAAGGCGATTCGCCGCCGAGTGTGTTCGGCGCGTGGGCTCGGCACCAATCTGCTCAATCCGAAAGTCGGCGTCTTCTATGTGGCGATGCTGCCGCAGTTCCTGCCCGACGGTGTGCCACCGCTGCTGATGGGTTGCGCGCTCGCGGTGGTGCACAACATCGAGGGCATGCTGTGGTTCACCGCGTTAATCACCGTCGCGGAGCTGGCGCGGACCTGGTTGAGTCGAGATTCGGTACGGCGTGCGATGGACGCGGTGACCGGAGTGGTCCTGGTCGGGTTCGGCGTGAAACTGGCATCCAGTCACCGGTGAGACCGGCGATCGAGACCGACCCCGGTGCTCGCAGTTCCGGACCGGTGGACGGGTCTCACGAAAATCAGTGGCGGCAATCGGTGTCTGTCGAGAATGGTTGCGCCCGTGGTGAGCAGCGATGTTTGGGACGCCGCGACGGCCGAACGCTACGACCGGGATTCGGCTTTCATGTTCGCGCCCGAAGTGCTCGATCCGGCGGTGCGGTTCCTGGCGGACACGGCGGGCGACGGTCCGGCGTTGGAGTTCGCCATCGGCACGGGTCGGGTCGCGATTCCGCTGATCGAGCGGGGTATCGATGTGAGCGGAATCGAACTTTCCGCGCCGATGGTCGACCGACTCCACAGGAAGCGCCCCGACGTACCGGTGGTCGTGGACGACATGACATCGAGTCGGGTGCCGGGCGAGTTCTCACTGGTGTACCTGGTGTGGAACAGCATCGGCAACCTGCGAACGCAAGCCGAGCAGGTCGAGTGCTTTCGCAATGCCGCACGGCATCTCGCGCCGGGTGGTCGATTCGTCATCGAACTGTGGGTTCCCGGCATTCGGCGATTTCCGCCGGGTCAGGCGGCCGTGCCGTTCCACGTAGGGCGCGATCACACCGGATTCGACACCTACGACCTCAGCACCCAGCAGGGCACGTCGCATCACTACCGGCACCACTCCGACGGCACAGTCACGTACGGGTTCAGCAACTTTCGATATATCTGGCCTGCGGAATGCGATCTGATGGCCCAGTTGGCCGGGATGTCGTTGGAACTGCGTAGCGCGGACTGGCTCGGCAGCCCTTTCACCAACGACAGCGAAAGTCACGTGTCGGTCTGGCGTAAACCGGCGAGATAGAGGGTTCGCCGACCGATGCACTGCAACGGAGCACGTTGTGGCTGTGCGACGCCGAGGTCACGTCCGCTGCCACGAATGCCCGAAACTGTGTGCGGACTTCGCAACCATCCAGGCAAGACGACACCCGGACGTTCGAGCAGGACTTCAACTCGCGATCACAGCAACCTCGAATTCGTGGCGCACTCGAATCGCACCTCACGAACCGTAACCTATAGGGCAACCCATTGGCACTCGACCCCACCCTCACGGACGGCCTCGATCCGTTCCACCTGCGCCTTCTTTCCGGAGTTCGGAAGTTCTTGACAGTTACCCGACTTCACATCGGATTCCACGTTCCCACAATGCACTCCGTGCCAGGCGCTCCGAATTTCGAACTCCAGCGGCCCGCGTGCAAACCCTCGACCTTCGGTATCGGACCGTGACCTTTCACCCACGCGAATCCGTTAGGATCGCAACAGTTACCGACTGGCGTCGGTGACCGGGGAGGAAATTCGATGACCAGCCGGTGGTATCCGCATCTCTACAGCATTCGATCCATCGCTGTGCGCGATCCGCTGTGGGCACTACTCGCCGGGACGACAATCCGTGAGCTACAGCCGATTCGGCACATCACCCGCTGAGCGCATCACCCCTCTTCGAGGCCGTATATCTCGCAGCGAGCTCCGCGCTCGCCGCGCCACATGCCTCTGAATTCGCCCTGCGATAACCACGCTCACCCCACAGTCCGTTCGACGTCGGAATCGTCGAGCGGGCTGCTCAGTGCGCGTATCTCACCATCCACCGAAAACCCGAGGAATCCAGCACAAATGAGTATGAAGAAGTATGCCGCCACCGCCCTGCTCGCCATCGCGGCGCTCGGCATCACCGACGGAACCGCCTCCGCCGCACCGGATCTGGCCGACACGGCACCGCACGTCGCGCAGGGAACAGATCAAGGCGTCGGCTTCACCTTCCAAGGAGGTAAGCGCACCACACTGGACGCGACGCTGACCGGCGGCTCCTTCCGTCAGGCACAGGACGCCGTGGAAATCGTCGCGGGCGACGGCACGGTGGTGGCGACACTGCCCCTCGCGGTCTCCGTGGAAGACCAGGTCGTCACCCTCGCTCCCCACATCTCCGCGGACGGAACGACCATGGTCGCGGACGTGTCCGCCCAGGACGTCGGCTACTGGCGCAAGACCTCCCCGCGTCAGCGCAGTATCGAGGCAGGCGCGGGCATCGGAGCCGCGTTCGGCACCATCGCGGGCTTGTTCGTCGGCATGGCGCTCGGCGTCGCCACCGCGGGCATGCTGCTGCCCATCACCCTTCCGGTAGGTCTCATCGCGGGCATGATCGGCGGTATGGCGCTCGGGGCCGCCGCGGGCGCGTCGATTCCCAACTCCGATATCCCCGACCAGTGGCACTACGAACTGGAATGCCGCAGCTCCGGCAATTACCGTTTCTGCTGGTAGTAGGCACGATTCGTCTCGCGAGGGCACGGAGTTCATCGGGCTCCGCGCCCTCGGAGACAGGCCGACCTGCCGGATGTCGGTTCGCGTCGTCGGCACGACACACCCCGACTTGGTCTGACAAGGCCAGGTATCGACCCGCGAGAATGCGAAATCGGTGACCGAGCCACCCGAGTGGACATCTGGCAGGGTTCGCTCCGACATCGGGGTCACAACCTGCTCGACCAGCGTCGTCGACAATGCTCCGGAGTGCCACGCCGTCGCCCCGGATTGTTCAGCATCGTGGGATGACCGTGCGCCGAGCCAGCGATCCGAATGGCGCCGATGAGCATGATTTCCGGAACAGGCCAGACCGCTCGTCAGCTGCTCTACACGACACCGACGGTCGATGTCGGTAGTGGCTGCGGCGCAGCGGTTCTCGGCATGGAACGACGCAACTCCGATGCTCACACAACCATTCGCCGCCGAGGCCGCACCGGCTCGAACGGACAGACTGTCTCCGAGGGAACTCGGCGACCTGGCGTGGTCGGCAGAATTGGACGTCGATGACCGCGCCGAAGCGGTGGCGGATACGCTTCCAGGACCGTATTGCGGCCGGCGGACCCCCTACTCTGCTCGCCGCACTCCGGTGTCGGAAATGGAGAGGTGATCACCTTGGATGCGTCCCGATGCGTCGTACTGGTCCCGACCACCGGAGACCTCGGGCTCGAGTTCTCTCGCACGCTGAACGAACTGGAGAGGCGCGGCTATACGGTGCGCTGCGTTGCCGGTTTTGCCGCGATAGATCAGGGCCGCAGTCAAATCGCGACCGACGCGCTGCGCGACGGCTTCGATGCCTTGATGTGGATCGACTCGGATATCGGTTTCGATCCCGATTCGGTGGACCGACTGCGCGAACACGACCTGCCGCTGGTATGCGGAATCTATCCGAAGAAAGGTCTCCGTGAACTCGCCTGCCATCTACTGCCAGGCACAGAACACGTGCTGTTCGGCGCGGGGGGCGGTCTGATGAATATCAGGTACGCGGCGGCCGGTTTCCTCTATACGCACCGCACCGTCTACGAGACGATGAGCGAACACGAGAAACTGCCGGTCTGCAACGAACACTTCGGCCGCGCCACAGTGCCGTACTTCTTGCCGATGATCGTGTCCGACGGCGAGAACCCTTGGTACCTGGGCGAAGACTATGCCTTCTGCGAGCGCGCACGTCGCAGCGGCTTCGAGATCGTCGCCGATACGGGATTCCGACTCGGCCATATCGGGCGGTACACCTACAGCTGGGAAGACGCCGGGTCGAACTTCCCACGCTATGCCGACTACAAATTCACCGTCGAGCAATGACGACCGAGTAGAACGCACGACGCTGACCGGCGGCTCCTTCCGTCGGGCACAGATCGTCGCGGGCGCGGCGATCCCCAACTCCGAAATCCGCGATAAGTGGCGGTACGAGCTGGGGTGCCGCGCGCCGCATCGCACTGTCTAGCATCGTGGGATGACCGAGCGCCGAGCCGGCGATCTGAACGACGCCGATGAGCACGAGTTCTCGAACAGGGCAGACCGCTCGTCGACGGCTGTACGCGACACTGACGGATCGATGTCGGTAACGGCAGCGGCGCAGCGGTTCTCGGCATTGGACGGCGCGACACCGATGCCCGCACAACTATTCGCCGCCGAGGCCGTGTCGGCTCGAACGGACACGCTGTCTCGGATGGAGCTCGGCGACCTGGCGTGGTTGGCAGAATTGGACGTCGATGACCGCGCCGAAGCGGTGGCTGAGATCCGAGATGCCCTCGCTATGGCGATGAACTCGAAAGATTCGGCCCCGCTGCGAAACATGCTCCACGCGTGGGCCGCTACGGCGACCGTTATGCGCGATCCTCTCCGTCGCGCGGTGCATACCCACCGCGCTGACGACAGCGATTTCGTCGATGTCGAGATCCCACGACGGGGCGGCGATGTCCGACCATGATCCGTGCCAGGATCTCGGGTGGAACGACGGGACGCGGTGATCGGGTGGAACCGATCATGGCCAGCGTGCGTCTAATTAATTATTGGCAGAGTTGCTGTCGTGTCCGACCAGGTAGGAGTGCTGTGCGTAGCGTTGTGGTGATACGGGCTGTGGTCTGCGGTGCGGTCGCGGCGGCGGCTCTCGCCGGGTGCGGGG
>NZ_JAFMPL010000269.1:0-475 GCF_019038455.1 Nocardia noduli | reverse complement strand
GTCCACGGCCGTGAGGATGAACAGGGCCTCGAACAGGATCGCGAAATGGTACCAGAACGCCATCATCGCCTTGCCGCCGATGGCCGAGGAGATGATGTGGGCCATGCCGACCGCGAGCGTCGGGGCGCCGCCGGCACGCGAGATGATCGTGTGCTCGCCGACATCCGCGGCGGTCTGGGTGATCACCTCGGGGGTGGTCGCGAAGCCGAGCTTGGTCACCGCCGCGGCAGCGGTCTCGGGCGTGGTGCCGACGAGCGCCGCGGGCGAGTTCATGGTGAAGTAGACGCCCGGGTCGATCACGCAGGCCGAGACCAGCGCCATGATCGCCACGAACGATTCCATCAGCATGCCGCCGTAGCCGATGAAGCGGGCATCCGCCTCGCTGGCGATGAGCTTGGGCGTGGTGCCCGACGAGATCAGGGCGTGGAAGCCGGAGACCGCGCCGCACGCGATGGTGATGAACAGGAACGGGAAC
>NZ_JAFMPL010000268.1:0-477 GCF_019038455.1 Nocardia noduli | reverse complement strand
CTTCCTCGCGTCGGCCAGCGCCTCGTTCATCAGCGGCTCCAACATCGTCGTGGACGGTGGCGGCGAGCGCCGGGCCCCGGAGCCCGTCGTGGCCAGCGAGTAGCCACAGGCGTCGGCCGTCAGGAGACGAGCGCCGGGAGCGAGGCCCAGCCCCGCACCGTGGAGGTGCGGGCCTGTTCGGCGTGCTCCCAGTCGACCTCCCACTCGGGGAACCGGTTCAGGACCTCGTCGAGGGCGACCCTGCCCTCGAGCCGGGCCAGCGCGGCGCCAAGGCAGAAGTGGATCCCGTAGCCGAAGCTCAGGTGGTGGCCGGCGTCCCGGTGGATGTCGAACCGGTCGCCGTCGGGGAACTGGCGGTCGTCCCGGTTGGCCGACCCGTTCAGCAGCACCATGACGCTGCCCTCGGGGACCTTGTGGCCGTGGTGCTCGACGTCCTTGGCCACGTACCGGGCCTGGACCGGCGACGGGGCCTCGTAG
>NZ_JAFMPL010000267.1:0-478 GCF_019038455.1 Nocardia noduli | reverse complement strand
GTCCGGTTCGTGGTCGAGTTCATCGGCCCCTCGGCGAAGCCGAACAGGGCGCGGACCACGAACATCTGGGCGAAGCCGGTCACCGCGCCGGTGAGCATGCACAGGACTGACCAGGAGGTCGCCGCCCAGGTGTAGACGCTGCGCGGGCCGTAGCGGTCGGCCAGCTGTCCACCGACGAAGGCGAACAGGGCGTAGCCGAAGAAGAAGGTGCTGAAGATCACCCCAAGCTCGGAAGGCGACAGGTTGAGGTCCTGCTTGACGAAGGGCGCGGCCACGCCGAGCGCCGCGCGGTCCATGTAGTTGATGATCCCGGCGATAAACAGCAGAGCCGCGATCAGGAACCTGTATCGTTTGGCGAACATCGGGCTTCCTCCGGAGGCATCATATTTTTGTTGTGTATTTTTATAGGAACGCGATCGTGCATGGGCTCGGGCTCTGGCGTGAACCCGTTTGGGTGAGGTCGCCACTGCCTGGGTCG
>NZ_JAFMPL010000266.1:0-491 GCF_019038455.1 Nocardia noduli | reverse complement strand
CAATCGGCCCGCCATATCGGGCAACCCCGCCAACAACGCACCGATCGCTCCCGGGGCGCCGAGCACGATCAACACCGCGCGATCCGCCCCCGCGACCAGCCCGATCACTTCCCCGCTGCTCACCGGCCGATAGATCACCGCCACCACCCGGTCACCGCGAAACAGCACCAGCACCACACCCACCAGCCGAGCATTGTCCGGATCGGCGACCACCCGCGCCGCGATCACCGCCCGCTCGACCAACTCGACATCACCGCCCATCGCCGCCCACACCTCCTCGACGATCACGACCGGTTAGCGTGCGGGCGCGCAACAGGTTCTCCACCGTGCGCAACGGAATCAAGATCGTCTCGTTGACCAGCAACGACCGCGTGATGTCACCGCGGCCGCGATAGGCGCGCATGACCGCCTTCACCGCATCCAGCACATACCGCAGCGCCAGAAACTCCGACACCACATCCCCCGCCCCACCACCGCTGCGCCCCACCACC
>NZ_JAFMPL010000265.1:0-282 GCF_019038455.1 Nocardia noduli | reverse complement strand
TGGCGCGGGCCGCTGGGACGTCGTGACCGGCCGTGGCTGGGTGTGCGTCCCGGCGACGACGGCACCCGCAACTCCCGGAGGTCCCTGACCTCCGTTCTTTCCTGATCGACAGCGAAGGCGGTGCGATGATGGAAACCGGAAGGACGACGCTGGACGTCGACCGTTCCAGGAGTGGTCGGGTGCTCGCCCTCGCGATGGGCGCGTGCACCTTCCTCGGACTCGTGGTCGCGGTCGGATTCATGATGCGCGGCAATCTCGACGAAGCGGCGAAGCGCCCCGCCG
>NZ_JAFMPL010000264.1:0-544 GCF_019038455.1 Nocardia noduli | reverse complement strand
GTTCGGGGTGTCGCGTTCCAACTGCGCCCCGAACCCATGCTGCAACCCGACGTCCTCACAGCCATGAGCCACTATTGGCGCACCGGCGAACTGGCCAGCCGCCGCTGAGAGTCGCGGTCGACGAGAACGTATTGCCTCGACGCCACTCGACGATGCGAGATCGCCGCCACTTACCGCTGCGAGTGACCGGGTGCGGGTGTCTTGCTCGTTTCGCGTTCGAGTTCGGCGCGGATCTCGGCGATGTAGTCCTCGGGATCGCAGCGGATACGAGTGATCACCCGGTCCAGCGGTCGAGCCTGCGGTTCGTGTTCCATGCTCCACAGAGCCATCTCGAACAGCACCGGCAGCGCGTCCACGGCTCGACTGGTCGGGACGTAGTGGACCTGGTTGCGTTCCCCGCGGCTCACCCGCGCTACGAGGTTCGCGGCTTCGAGGCGCTTGAGCCGGTCCAGGAGCACGCTGGTCGAGATCTGTTCGGCCGAATCGAGGAATTCCACCGGGCGCCGTTTGCCGACCAGCAGCATGTCGCGCAGCACCAGCAAGG
>NZ_JAFMPL010000263.1:0-555 GCF_019038455.1 Nocardia noduli | reverse complement strand
CGGTCAGTCCGTTGGACGCACCGTCCTGATTGACCGCGCTGCCCCGAACCACCGCCAACACCTCGTGGCCGTGGCGACGCGCGTCGGAGAGTCGTTCCACGACCAGGACACCGACACCTTCGGACCAACCTGTCCCATCAGCAGCCTCCGCGAACGGTTTACACCGCCCATCCGGGGCGAGCCCTCCCTGCCGGGAGAACTCCACAAATGCGCCAGGAGTCGACATCACCGCCACCCCGCCGACCAGCGCCATCCCGCACTCGCCGACGCGGATTGCTTGTACGGCTTGGTGTAGGGCGACCAGTGAGGACGAGCACGCGGTGTCCACCGACACCGCGGGGCCTTCCAATCCCAGCACATACGACACCCGGCCCGAGACCACACTCGAGGTCGTACCGGTCAGCCGGTATCCCTCGACACCGGCGTCGCCGTTGCCTCGGCCTACGCCGTAGGACTGGTCGCTGACGCCGATGAACACGCCGGTGTCGCTGCCGTGCAACGAGTGCGGGTCCACCCCGGCGTCTTCGAGGGCTTCCCACACCGTTTCCAGCAGCA
>NZ_JAFMPL010000262.1:0-558 GCF_019038455.1 Nocardia noduli | reverse complement strand
GGGCATGGCCATCTACGACACGATGCAGTTCATCAAGCCGGACGTGTCCACCATGTGCCTGGGCTTCGCGGCCAGCATGGGCGCCTTCCTGCTGGCGGCCGGCGCCAAGGGCAAGCGTTTTTCGCTGCCCAATTCGAAGATCATGATCCACCAGGTGCTCGGCGGCGCCCGCGGCCAGGCGACGGACATCGAGATCCACGCCCGCGACATCCTGCGCACCAAGGACCAGATGAACCGCATCCTGGCCGAGCGCACCGGACAGCCGCTCGACAAGGTCAAGGCGGACACCGAGCGCGACTACTTCCTCACCGCCGACGAAGCCAAGGAATACGGCCTCGTCGACCAGGTCGTCGCCCAGCGGCCCTGATCCGAGGCGGCGTTGCCTCCGGCGGCGCCTGCCGGCTCCCTCCGGCACGGCGCCGTTTTCCATTTCGTTATCATCCCTGCAACGTCCTGCAACACGAGGCAATGCCCACATGGCCGAGAAAAAAGGCTCTTCCAGCGAAAAAACCCTGTATTGCTCCTTCTGCGGCAAGAGCCAGCACGAGGTCAAGAAAC
>NZ_JAFMPL010000261.1:0-594 GCF_019038455.1 Nocardia noduli | reverse complement strand
CGCGTGAGGACACACCACCCGGGAAACGACACCCCACACCCACGATCGCTATCGGCTCGGCCGAATGCCCCACCACCACCGGTTCGGCGACCACAGATGCTCCGGCCAGCTGCTGGTGTAGATGTTCAGTGACCGCTCTCGGGGTCGGGTAGTCGAAGATCAAGGTCGCCGACATCGCAACCCCCGTCAGCCTAGTTAGTCGGCGGCGAAACTCTACAGCTCCCAGTGAATCTAATCCCAGATCTCGAAAAGAACTATTTTCGTCAAACTCATCGGGACCAAATTTCCCACTAATAGCCGCGAGTTGATCGCGCACCGCATTCTCTATCATCATCCACTGGTCGTCCGAACTTAGCTGGGCCAGCTTTCTCGCAAAAAAATCCCGAACTCCTTCCGAAGCAACTCTCGACGAAGACGGTGCGTGCCGCCCGCTTTGCTGTCGATCAAAGACATAGGTAGGAAGCTGTACCCGCGACGCGCTACGGCCATCGAAGACCGGTGTCCAATCGACTCCGACACCGGACACATCCACCACTGCGAGTGCCGAGAGCAGGGTGGTGTCCTCGACACGGTCCTTATGCAGCAGCGAAGCCA
>NZ_JAFMPL010000260.1:0-598 GCF_019038455.1 Nocardia noduli | reverse complement strand
CTCAGCCCAATCTTCCACGGCTAGCATCCCTTCGTCCTCCCTGACTCGGTGAGAGCCAGGGTGACCGACCAAGGGGGTCAGTTTTCAGATGCCACGCGGGGGTCAGTATTCACGTTCTGCCGACACATGGGTGTTTCACGCAATAGTCCCGCGTGGGACATCCATGAGACAGTTGATTTACTCAGCCGGAGTCCGCTGGTGACGGGGCCCTCATAGATCGGTCCAGGTGAGCTAGCCCAGGCTCGGGGACGCAATTCACCGGAAGTGTCGCCCTCTCCATCGCCGCTCGTACCGAACTCCTCGACCGATCAATCCGACATCCATCGAAAAGTTTCGGGCTCCTGATCGATTCGTGCCGCACGGGGGCGTGGCTCATTGCGGGCCTGCCTCGCAGGTTCTCCTCGACATTTGACCTGGACCGTTCCTGTCCTCGACGGAGCAATCGCTGCCCTTCTCCACGACCTCGGCCTGGTCGAGGAGTTCGACAACCACAGCCTCTCGTTCGAGGTTGCCGGGGGCCACCTGGCGTGGGTCTTCGGCGCCGCTGTCGGCTGGCCCGTCCAACGACGAGTACGAGTATCCGAGGTGGTCGTCCGTC
>NZ_JAFMPL010000025.1:0-82010 GCF_019038455.1 Nocardia noduli | reverse complement strand
GGACAATCTGCCGTCCTATCACCGGGTGATCGCCGAGAACTTCTCCCGAGACGGGGCATGGGGCACCTGGGTCGGGCGCTGGACCGCCGAGGAGAACCGGCACGCCATCGCCATGCGCGACTATCTGGTGTGCACCCGCGCGGTCGATCCCGTCGCGTTGGAGAACGACCGGATGGTGCACATGACACGCGGTGTACACGCGCCCGCCGGTTTCGGCGGTGTGCTCGACCAGGTCGCCTACGTGACCTTCCAGGAATTGGCGACCAGGGTCAGCCATCGCAGCACCGGAACCGTCTGTGACGATCCGATCGCGGAGCGAATGTTGCAGCGCATCGCGGCCGACGAGAACCTGCACATGATGTTCTACCGCAACGTCGCCGGCGCGGCGTTCGACCTCGCACCCGATCAAGCGATGGAATCGGTGACCAGGATCGCGAAGACCTTCGCCATGCCCGGCACGGGTATGCCCAACTGGCGTCGTAACGGTGTGCTGATGGTCAAACACGGAATCTACGATCTGCGTCAGCATCTCGACGAGGTCCTGCTGCCGGTACTGCGCATCTGGAATGTCTTCAAACGCACCGACTTCACCGCGCGCGGCGAACGCGCCCGCGACGAACTCGGCGAGTACGTCGAGAAACTGACCCGCGATGTGGCCAAGTTCGAGGAGCAGCGGGCTCGGATCCTGGCTCGCGAGGCGGCACGGGTAGGTTGACCGCCTCGGTGTCACGCTCCGGCGCGACGGGGATTTCGGCGTATCGGATGTCGAGCGGTGCCGTCGGATCCGATGTCGCGGTGCGCGGTGTGCCTCGGTGCATTCCGCGCACAGCGGCATCCGCGCCCGAGAACTCGCCCGGACTCTCGAGCGCGGCTTATGCGGCAGTCCTAGTATTTCCGGCATCGCGGCAGAGGTGGTCGCAACGGAAGACAGGAGTCATGTCGTGTCGGACAGCTTTCTGGTGGCGGCCCGAATCCCCATGAGCCGGGACGGATTCGAGCGCTGGCTCGACACCCCGGTCACCGATCCGGCTGTCATCGCCGATCAGGAGACCGCGTTCGACGGCTGGTTCTGGGACGGGGAGCGAGCGGACTGGTCACGGGCCGAAATCGGTCTGTCACCACGGGAATTCTTCGCCGATCACGTCGAGGACGCCTGCGACGGCGGTGTGACGACGTGTGTCGTCGTCCATCGCGACGATGCGCTGGAGATCTATTCGATGTGCCTCGGATTCGCCGAATCCTTCGTGCTCACGGCACTGCGCATGCTCGCCGCCACCGCGCGGTTCAAATCCGATCCGGCGCCGGACACGGCGGTGTTCTGGGCGGAAACCGGCGCCACGCTTCCCGATGCGCGCGGAGAGGAGTGGCTCTCGGTGCTGACGATCGGGCCCGAGGGCGCACGTTTCACCGCCGACGCCGATCTGACCGCGACGATCGACGGTCTTCGTCCCATCGAGACGCTGTTCTTCGAACTGGTCGATCAGCTCGCCGAGGCAGAGGAAGATCACGACGAAAATGCGCCGTACCACACGGTGATCCCCCGCGATCACTCGTTCATCGACCCGGCGATCCTGCGCGACTCGATCACCCTGTCCTGACCGCGGAGGCCGACCGGTCACGGATCGGGATCGCCGAAGAGATCGAGCTGTTCGTGATCGGGGAGTCGGTTCCGGATACGCGGACTCGGGGCGGGGTGGTCGCGCCACGGCTCGGACCTGTGATGGCCCAGGCGCGTGGCGATGATGGACAGCGGCAGCCCCTGCCCGCGCAGTCGTTGTTCCGCGGTGGCGCGCAGCGTGGCGGACGAGATGTCGATCCCGGCGTCGACGCCGACGGCCCGGATCGCGTCGTCGACGGTGCGGATGGCCAATCGGTGGTGGGGTGCGTGTTCCGCGAGGAATACCGCACGCTGTTCGGAATGGCCGCGAAGCAGGCGGCGACGTTCGCTGAGCCACGCCGTCAACGCGGCGCGGGTGCCGGTTTGGATCGGCATCTGCCTGGTCGCGCCGGTGGCATCGGTGAGGGTCACGGAGCCGGGCCAGCGGGCCAGATCCAGCCCGGTCAGATCGAGGGCGGCGAGTTCGGTCTTGCGTGGTCCGACGTCGAGTCCGAGGGCGATCATGGCGAAGGTTCTCGGCCCGCGCGCGGCGGCGACCCGCAGCACCGCCCGCTGGTCGATGGGGGACAGGGTGTTCGGGGCGAGTGGGTCGAGTATCGCGCGCGGCGTCGCGGGTGTGCCGAGGCCGAGCCATCGGTAGAACGCGGTCAGGACGGTGAACGCGGTGGCGACGGTGCGGGCGGCGATTCCGTGATCGTGCACGGCGGTGGTGAGGTAGGCGTCGACGGCGCGGTCCCGCCCGAGCGGGGAGTGCAGCGCGTCGTCGTAGCCGCCGGTGTCGCGTAACCAGGCGAGGTAGTGCCCGGCACGATCGCCGTACGTTCCGCGGTCCTCACGACCGAGGTCGTCCCGGCCGGCGAGGGAGGCGGTGAATCCCGTCAGGATCGGGGACGCCGCGATCCGCACCGGCATGAATTCGCCCGTGTCGAATGGGTCCTCGGCCACCGTCGCCTCCCGTGTCGTCGACCGTCCGACCCCCAGGATGACAGGCGGGACCGACAAGATCTGTCGGTGACCGCAATCGTGTCCCGCCGGTCAGCCGAACGGGTCGTTGCGGCGGACGCCCCGATAGATGCCGCGGCGCACGATCCACGGCATCAGCACTCGGTCGATCGACCACGCGGGGAATCGGAAGGCCCGGCCGCCGGGTGTGAAGACTTCCAGTCCGTCCGGTTGCGGGCCGAGGACCGAGCCCCACTTCCGTTGCGGCGGGCGATATCCGCGCGGCGCGCGGCCCTCGAAGAGGGCACGGAGATTGTGCGCGAGCAGGGTGTCGGCCCTGTTGCGCGCGGAGGTCCGCAGCGGGTCGGTGGCGGCGACGTCGCCGATCGCGAAGACCTCGGGATGGTCGGGGACGCGCAGTTCGGGGGTGACACGGACGAAACCGTGGTCGTCGAGCAGTTCGGCGGGCAGCCAGTTCGTGTTGGGGCGCACGCGGCCCGTCGCCCACACGACGGCGTCGGCGGTCGTGGCCGGTTGGCCGGTCGACCATTCGACAGGTTCGGCGGTGATCTCGTCGCAGGCGAAACCGTCGGGGATCAGCGCACGGTGTCCCGGATGGACGCCGACGCCGAATTCGTCGAGACGTCGCCGGATCCGGCTCCAGATCCGGGGGTGATGTCCGAGCAGCGCCCGCTCGCCCGGAAAGTACAGGTCGACCCGCTTGTCCGGCCAGGCGCGCGCCAGATTGGCCGCACTGCTCACCGCCGCGGCCCCGCCGCCGATCACCAGGACCGACGACGCGCCGCGCAGTCGGTCGTTGGCGCCCCGGAGTTCGGCGCCGATCTGCTCGGCGGTCCGCACACCCGGCCTGCGCCAGAACCCGTTGGAGACACCGGTCGCGATGACCAGCGCGTCGTAGGGCTGCGCGATCGTGTCCGCCGCGTCACCGAGCAGGAACACCTTTCGCGCGGCGAGGTCGACTCCGGTGAGGGTGCCGTGGATCGTGTGCACGCGATCGAGACCGCGGAACCTGTCGAACGGAATCCAGTAGTCGCGGGCCCAGTCTTCGGGCCTGCTGAGCCGCACACCCAATTCCTGACCGCTGACGAGCGCGGGTTTGTCCGAAATACCCACGACGTCGGCATGGGCCGCCGCTCGGATCGCGGTCAGGACCCCGGTGTCGCCGAGTCCGGCGATCACCACGCGGGGGCGACTCATCTCGCCTCACCACTGCCGCACACGCCTGTCACGGTATGCGCCCCGCGTGTCGTAGGGACTGAATCGCCGCGATTCTCCCATCCGCCGACACTGTCCGTCATCGGCGGGCGTGATGCGCCTGCCTGTCACACCGAGGTGTCCGGCGGGGAGCGCCCTGGGTTGAGGCGAGGTCACGCGGTATCGCGTCGCCTCCTGGTCACCGGGGGCTGTCCGCTCATGGTGGTCGGGGACGCGGGGCCGGTCCAGCCGCAGGGTGACGCGCATGTCGCCAGTGCCCGCGTCGATTCGGTGCCGTCGCTGTAGGTGGTGACGTGGATCGACGCGGTGGCGGGATATCCGCAGTGCAGGCATTTGCCGAAGTAGTTGATGATCTCGTGGACCTGGGTGCCCGTCGTGATTCGGCGGGCTTCTTCGATGCTCATGGGGGTGCCGTTTCGTGTACTGGTGCCGGGCCCGAGGACCGCGATTTCGGGCGGAGCAGGCGGATATTATGCCCGAACAAGCCTGGAACAGCTGATAACTTACCGGACGAAGGGGAACTCGGATCGACTTTCGGTGACGTCGTCCATCCCGGAGACATCGCACCGTGCGTATGCCCTCCTTTCGGCCTGTTGCCGACCGCGTGACCTCGGTGGAATGTTTCCATCAACCCGTTTCCATTGCTGGAATTCTGAGTAACATATAGCTACCGGGTCCGGCTCGATACTTCGAGCCGACCGGCGAAAAGGGTGAGCCGCGTGGATGGTTCACCCCTGTGTGCGGACTCGGCCACGTGAGCGACCGCGTACGGCGTCAGGAGGTTCGATGGGAACGTCGACGGCCCGTCGCGGGCCACATCGGATCGGCCTCGCGGACATCGTTCGCGAATACGGTGCCGCCGCGGTGATCCGGCGCGTCGCGGACCTTCGCGGGGCGGGACTGTCCGAGCCCGCCGCGGCGATCGAACGTGAGATGGCGCAACTGTCCGGTACACCGACACCGTCCGAGCTCATAAGTGATCACTGATTCTCCAACTGTGCGATAGCTGCGACGCGGGAGATACGTCGCGCTCGGGCAGCGTTGGCGCTGCCGCGGGCGTCCCGGTCTGTGGATCGAAACAGCTGATCACCAGGCGATTCGATCTTGCCGACAACAACCTTTCGCCGCCGCGCGATCGTCTCGACGACGGAGCGGGAAAAATTTCCCCGGATACCGCGCGCTGTCTCAGAGACTCTGTTAAGTTACTGATAGTTCTCGTGGTACGGCGGAGTATCAGGGCCCTGTCGTGCGAAGAGATGTTGCTCAATGAGGAGTGTTCGAACGATGGACGAATTGAACAGGCGCAATGCCTTCAAGATCGGTGGGGCCGCGCTGGGCGCGATGGGCGCGCTGGCCCTCGTCACGCCCGCCCGAGCGGAGCCGTGGACGTGGTCACCGGAGGGGTCGATCGCGGGCGCGGGGCAGGGCGCCGACCCGATGGGAGTGTGGGACGAGGAGGCCGACCCCGTCGTCGCCAACCTGCTCGACAATCACAATGTCGCCGATATCAACAATCTCCTGCGGACCTGGACCCGTAACGGCCAGCCGCTGCCCGCCGGATTGCCCACCGAGTTGCGGGATTTCATGGAATACGCCCGCCAACTACCCTCGTGGACCGACCAGGGCAAACTGGGCTCCGCCATCGCGTTCAACGAGAAACGCGGCCTCTACCTCGGTGTGCTGTACGGCCTCGCCAGCGGCATGATGAGCACGGTCATCCCCAAGGAGGCGCGGTCGGTCTACTACTCCAAGGGCGGCGCGGACATGAAGGACCGCATCTCCAAGACCGCCAAACTCGGCTACGACATCGGTACGGCCAATGCCTATGGGCCCGACGGGGAAATGGTCGTCACCTGTGTCAAGACCCGGCTGGTGCACGCGGCCGTGCGTCACCTGCTGCCGCAGTCGCCGCACTGGACCCGGGTCGCCGAGGAGGGCATCCCGATCAGTCAGAACGACATCATGGTCACCTGGCACAGCCTGCCGACCACGGTCATGCGGCACCTCACCGCGTGGAAGGTGCCGATTCCGGCCAACGAGTCCGAGGGCTTCCTGCACTCGTGGCAGGTGGCCGCGCATATGCTCGGCGTCCGCGACGAGTACATCCCGAACTCGTGGGGCGAGGCCAACTCCCAGGCCACCCAGGTGCTCGACCCGATCCTCGCCGCGACGCCGGAAGGCATCAAACTCGCCGACATCCTGCTCGATCTCGGCGCGAATATCGACCTCACCATCCTGAGCAGGGGCGTACTCGGCGCGTTCACGCGGTTCCTGTTGGGCGACAAGATCGCCGATTCGCTCTATATCCCGAGGGAACCGGTGTGGAGTCCGCTGCTCCAGGTGGCCTGGGGGCCGTTCATCGCGGTGCGCGAGGGTGCGCTGCCCATCGTTCCGCTGGCGAAGGAGACCTACTGGCTGTTCGACGAGTTCCTGCGGCGGTTCGCGCTGTTCTACCTGAACGAACTCCAGCCGACGATCAGTATCGAAATCCCGCAGACCAACCGGTGATCGGTGGGCCCGCGGTGCGGTTGCCGGGGACGGTGCGGTCCCCGGCCATCGCGCGCTGCGTCAACGGGAGCGGTGCTCGAGCAGCATCGCGGCGGCCGCCAGGTGGATCAGGCAGTCGTCGGGATGGTGTTCGCCGTGGATCTTCTGTAATCGCCGTGCGCGTGCGACGGTGAGGTCGGTGACGTGCAGGCCGCACAGGTGTTCGGCCAGTCTGCTGTTCGCGTGAACGAAAGCGCGGCGCTCGGGTGCGTAGGGCATCATCGACAGCGGGCCTTTCCACGAGAATCGTCGAAATGCCTTCGCGACGTGATCCACCGGCGCCGCGACGGCAGTGTGGGAGTTTCGGAGCGGGTGTGATCGCCGAGCGGCGGTCGGGACGACTCGATCCGCTCGAAATGCCCAGTCTCGCAGCGTGATACATGGTCCTTGTTCGCTGCTGCGCGGTCGGCCGCCGATACTCGATTGCCGACTGCCCAGATCATGCCCGACACGCGCGGTCGCGGGCAAGTCGGACATGGTGCGCCGAATGTGGTGCGCAGACATACTGTAAGGTGCACTGGAATGCTTGCGGTAATGACCTTCCGGTCGCGCGGGCACGCCGAGTAATTCCCGGTCACGGCTCGCCGCCCCCTTCGGTCGGCCGGTCCGGGACGCACAGAGGGGAGCCCGGACGATGCCGGAAGACCATAGACCGCTCGCGGGCAGGACCATGATCATGTCCGGCGGTAGCCGCGGCATCGGCCTCGAGATCGCCGAGCGGGCCGCCGCCGACGGCGCGAACATCACGCTGATCGCCAAGACGGATCAGCCGCATCCCACACTGGAGGGGACCATCCACACCGCGGGCGAGCGGATCGAGGCGGCCGGTGGGTCGGTGCTGAAATTCGTCGGCGACGTCCGTGACGACGACGCCGTCGCCCGTGCCGTCGAGCAGACCCTCGAACGCTTCGGCGGCATCGACATGGTGGTGAACAACGCGTCAGCGATCGACCGTTCGTCCACCGACGCGCTGTCGATGAAGATGTACGACCTGATGCAGGACATCAACTGCCGCGGCAGCTTCCTGCTCTCGAAACTCTGCGTTCCGGCCCTGCGGGATTCGGCGCGGAACGGACGAAACCCGCACATCCTGACCCTGTCGCCGCCGCTGAACCTCGACCCGCGATGGGCAGGCGGCCAACTCGGCTACACCATCGCCAAATACGGCATGTCGTTGACGACCCTCGGTCTGGCCGAGGAACTGCGCGCCGACGGCATCGGGGTGAACTCGCTGTGGCCGCGGACCACGATCGCCACGGCGGCCATCCGCAACCGGCCCGGCGGTGCGGAACGCTTCGCGCGATCGCGCACCCCGCGGATCTGCGCCGACGCCGCCTACCTCGTTCTCACATCGCCGGGCAAGGACACGACCGGCAACTTCTTCCTCGATGACGACGTGCTCGCCGAGCACGGGATCACCGACTTCGACAGCTACCGGGTCACACCCGGCGACGGCCCGCTCAACGCGGACATGTTCCTGTAGCGGCGGCGAACGGATTCGAATCGATGACCGAACAGACCGTGCTGCGGCATCTGCGCGCCGACGGCGTCAGCACACTGATATTGAATCGCCCGCATCGCAAGAACGCGATCACCCTCGAGTTGTGGGCCGCCCTGCGGACCGCGCTGGACGATATCGCCCATGATCCGACGGTGCGCGCGGTGGTCGTCACCGGTGCGGGCGACGCCTTCTGCTCCGGCGCCGACGTCGTCGACAGCGACCCGTACGCGCCCCCCTTCGTCAAACTTCAGGCGATATCCGAAGTCGCACAGCGGTTACACGACCTCGCACTGCCGACCATCGCCAAGGTGCGAGGCGTCGCGGTGGGCGCGGGATGGAATCTGGCACTGGGCTGCGACCTCGTGGTCGCCACACCCGACGCCGAGTTCTCGCAGGTGTTCGCCCGCCGGGGGCTCTCGCTCGACTGCGGCGGTTCCTGGCTGCTGCCCAAACTCGTCGGAGTCCAGCAGGCCAAACGTTTGGCGCTGCTCGCCGAGTTCATCGATGCCGAGGAGGCGCATGAACTGGGCCTGGTCACCTGGATCAAGGCGTCCGAGGAGATCGACGAGTTCGTCGCCGAGAAGGCGCGGCGGCTGGCCGCGGGCCCTCCGATCGCGATGGCGCAGACGAAAGCGCTGCTCAACGAGGGGGCCGACCGGACGATGCGCGAGGCGCTGGCCAGCGAATCACGTGCCCAGGCCGTCAATTTCGCGACCACCGACGTTCCGGAAGCCTATGCGGCGTTCACCGAGAAGCGCGAGACCGCGTTCACCGGCGGGTGGAATGTGCGTCGGCCGGAGGCGCCGCGGTAGGGGAGATCGGCCCCGGGTGCAGGAGGGGAGGCCGGCCCCGGGGGCGCAGCAGGCGGCTCGGGCCTTGGTGCGGCGGTAGGGGAGTGGTCGGCCGTCGCGTGTCGTCGTGATCGACCGACCGGTGTAGTCGAATACCGGACGGTGCGGACGGGAACTTCGGCGGGCGCATGACCGGCGCCCGCCGAAGTTCGCGATCAACGGCAGTGACGGTGCGTGGAGGCGGTAGCAGCGGGCAGTTACGAACGGCGCGCCCGCGCCGCGGATTGCTGTGGGGTGCGGGGCAACCGCTGATCTTCGGTCGACCGGTCCGCGAGGTGCTGCTGAGCCGATCGGGCAACAGCCGGTGCGCGCGGTGATCACCACCGCACTGTTGATCCCGCTCAGTTAACCCATACCGATACGTTCATATGCGCATCAAACCATGGAGTTTGATCGTGACCAGAGTCACTATCCGATGCCGATTACGCCAAAAACCGCTGACTACCAGGAAGGAACCGGTAGCACGCCCCGTCGGTAGGTGGAAAATCGCGTGATTCCTGTCGGTACCACCCGGAATACTGATCCGCGCCCGATGAGTTCGAGTAGCTCGGTCCGTCTTCATCGCTGTGGCGCCGGAACACGATCCGTGGACCCGGTGCCGCACCCCTTCTGTCAACGTGCCAACCCCGGAGGTATTCGATGTCCGCCGAACCATCCGCTCCCGTATCGGGAGGGCGGACACCGACCGTCATCCGGATCCTGGTGCTCGCGACGTTCGTGGTGATCCTGAACGAGACCATCATGATCAACGCGATCCCGCGGTTGATGGCGGATCTCGAGGTCACCGAGCGCGCGGCGCAGTGGGTCTCCACCGCCTTCATGCTGACGATGGCCGCGGTCATCCCGACCACCGGCTGGTTCCTCCAGCGCGTCACCACCAGACGGGCGTACGCGGTGGCGATGGGGGTGTTCATGGCGGGCACCGCGCTGTCCGCCGTCGCGCCGTCGTTCGCGGTACTGCTCATCGGGCGGATCATCCAGGCGGGCGGCACCGCGGTGATGATGCCGCTGCTGATGACCACCCTGATGACGGTGGTGCCCGAACAGGATCGCGGCCGGGTGATGGGCAACGTCACCCTCGCCATCTCGGTTGCGCCCGCGATGGGGCCGGTGGTCTCGGGCCTGGTGCTACAGGTCGGCTCGTGGCGTTGGCTGTTCGTCCTCGTCCTGCCGATCGCGGGAATCATCACCTGGTCGGGTCTGCGTCAGCTCGAGAACATCGGTGAACCGCAGGCGGGAGCCATCGACTGGGCCAGCGTGGTGCTGGCGGCATTCGGTTTCGGCGGCCTGGTGTTCGGCCTCAGCAAATTCGAGACCGGCAACGTCACCGGTCCGGTGCTGATCGCCGCCGGTGGCGCGGCGCTCATCATCGCGTTCGTGTTCCGGCAGCTGCGCCTGCAGCGCACGGGTACGCCACTGCTGGACCTTCGCGTGCTGCTGGCCGGCACCTACACCAAGGCTCTGATCCTGATGTCTGTCGCGTTCATGGCGATGC
Organism: Nocardia noduli; assembly: GCF_019038455.1. NCBI lineage: Bacteria > Bacillati > Actinomycetota > Actinomycetes > Mycobacteriales > Nocardiaceae > Nocardia > Nocardia noduli. The sequence goes on along the minus strand of NZ_JAFMPL010000025.1, from coordinate 71,820 downwards.
TCGGATCGATGATCCTGCTGCCGCTGTACCTGCAGAATCTGCGCGGCCTGAGCGCGCTGGAGACCGGCTTGCTCGTCATGCCGGGCGGCTTGGTGATGGGTCTGCTCGGACCGTCGGTCGGCAGGCTGTTCGATCGGTTCGGCGGACGTCCTCTGGTGATTCCCGGCTCGATCGGAATCGCCCTGTCACTGGCCGGGTTCACCCAGATCTCGATGACCATGCCGTACTGGCAGTTGCTGATCCTGCACATCGTCATGATGGTGTCGATGGCCGCGACCTTCACCCCGGTCTTCACCCTCGGCCTCGGTGCGCTCCCGCAGCATCTCTACGCGCACGGCAGTTCGATGCTGGGCACCCTGCAACAGGTCGCCGCCGCCTTCGGTACGGCCCTGGTCGTGACGGTGATGTCGGCGCGCAGCACCGCGCTGGTCGCGGACGGTGTCGACGCCGTCGGCGCGCACCTCGACGGTATGCGCCTCGCCTTCCTGGTCTGCGCCGCAATGGCACTCGTGGTGATCGTCACGGCGGTGCTGCTCCCGAACCGGGCCGCGGCGCCCGAACCGGTCGACGAGTCCGAGGCGACGGCCCCGCAGCTGGTCAAGGGCTGAGACGGGTGCGGTCCTCACGACGTCGACCACGTCGTGAGGACCGCACCGCACGGGGTCGGATGTTGCCGGTGGTCCGTGCGGTCGAGCTTTTCCGAGTACACGACCGTTAGCTGTGAAGTAGCCTCGAATGTATGCGTCGTCGCGCGGACGCTCCCCGGAGCACCGTCCCGGCGCTGGACATACACATGATCGAGGGAGAAGACCATGGGCTACCGGACGGTGGCGATGGCGATCCTGATCGCTTCCGCTTCTTTCGGCGCGGCGCCGGTCCTGGCGTCCGCGCAACCGATTCCGGAACCGGGTACGGCACCGGGATCCGTTCCACCGCGCAGCGCGATATCGCTGCGCACCCCGATGGGGATGGAATGGGGCACGGCCAACGAACACGAATCGCGCAGCGCGCTGTCGATGGCCAAACTCTATCTGGCCGATTACGCCCTGCGCCACGGTGACGGCTCCGCGGAGGACCGCGCCTACACCGAACGCATGATCCGCTTCTCCGACGACTCCGCCGCGGACGCCATCGCGACGAAATACCCGCAGGCGATCGGCGCGACCGCCGCGGAATACGGCCTACAGGACACGCAACAGACCGCCGACTGGGGCACCTCGACCACCAGCACCGCCGATATCGCCGATTTCCTCCGCGCCAAGCAGACCGCGGATCCGGATTCCCCGATACTCGACTGGATGGCCACCGCGTCGCCGGTCGCCGCCGACGGCACCGTACAGGACTGGGGCACCTCCGAACTGCCCGGCGTTCAGGGCAGCAAATGGGGTTGGTCCGATCTGCCGCCGCAGGAGGTCGCCTCCGCCTCGTTCGGGCCCGGATTCTCGGTGGCCGCGCAAACCCTCGGCACTCCCGCCGAACAGACCACCGATGTGGTCGGCGCGTTGGAGGGGATCGTCACCGATATCCTCGGCGTCCCCGTGGTCCAGGTCGGACTGCCGTAGCCGGGATTCAGGCGCTGTCACGCAGCGGTTCGTCGCGACCCGAGGTGGTTCGCAGGGCGAGTGTCGGTTTCGGGGTCCAGTAGATGCGGCCGTTGTCGAATTCCTGGTAGGTCGCGGTGTCGTAGGCGATCTCGTCGGAGATCGGCCAGCCGAGCGCCCCGTTCTCGAATCCGGTGCGGTTCCACCGTTCACGGATCTCGCCGTGCACCCGGTAGGCCGGTTTGCCGTTGCGTCGGTAGAGAGCGCCGTTCTGGAACCCCTGCACTTCTCCCCATTCGAGGTTCGCCGTGTCGCGGAGCACGGTGTGATCGGTGATCGGATAGCCCAGCGGCCCGGCCTCCCAGCCGGTTTCGGCGTACTTGTCGAACAGTGATGCCGGGATCGGATGCGCGCCGGTGGACGGATGCCAATAGATGTATCCGTGTTCGAACTGCACGAATCGCCCGACGCCGTCGGCCGTCCGCATCTCCTCCCCGGTGCCGAGGCGCTTGCCCAGCCACGGTGAGGACGCGGCCTTGATATCGATCTCACCGGCCACCGGCACGCCACCCGCGAACTCGCGGACATGGCTCTCGAAGACCGCCCACGGGAAGTTCCACCCGACATCGGTATGGGTTCCGATGCCGAGGCATTCGGTGACGTACCTGTGGTCGGAGATGCCGTCCCTGCGCGAATACGGTGGCGCGATCACATCACTGGCGAAACCGTACTTCCCGGCGTCCTGTACGGCCAGCCAGGCCGCGATCCGCAGGTCCGCCTCGATCGCGAGCCACTGGTTGCGCGACCAGGACGCGCGACTGCCCGCGAAACAGAGATTGATCGTATGGCTGTTGGCGTCGAGGACCGACCACGACGCGTAGTCGGTGTCGACGACATCGCACACGACGCCACCGCGGAGCGTGTAGTGGTAGGAGACGCCGTTGGCGGGATTGTTCAGGTAGGCGGCGAGCGATTCGGCCGTGCCGTTGCCTTCCTGGGTGTGGATCAGGAAGTTCGTGATACGGGCTCCCCACCGCTCCGAGCGTGAGTTACCCATCCTGTCGAGTTCGGTGTATGCGGGGGCGTTCACGGTGTTCTCCTTGTCTCGCAGTGCGATCGAGGAATCACGGTCCGGGGGAGGGATGCGGCGATCGGCACCTTTCGTCGTGCTGTAGCGAGTGGGTTGCTCTCTCGAGTAGAGCAGGCATCCGGTCACGGGTCTTCATCCGAATCGATGAGGACACCGAATCCGTTGATGGCATGTGGCAGAGTACGATCGAGTACCGCGCTACTCGTGTGTGGAACTTCTCGAACATCTACGGTCTGCCCGCTCGACAACCAGAGCTACTGTGCCGCAGGACATCTCCTATGACGATGACAATCGAGAGGTTTTCCGCGATCGTCGCGCGTATCAACCGCGCGGCGTTGTATCCGGCCGACTGGCCGCAGGCGATGCACGAAATCGTCACGGCGCTGGGTGGTTACCACGGCGGCGTGGTCGTGTCCGGCGCGGGTAGCCGAAGGATGACCGTGTGCTCACCCGGCGCGGACGAACTGCGCCGCAGCTACAACTCCCGGTTCTGGCGGATCGATCCGATCGCGGGCGCTCTCGAACACGAACCGGCCGGGGTGATCACCACGTGTGAGGACCTGCTCGGCCCCGAATTCCTGCGGCGGCACAGGTTCTTCAGCGACTGGATGGCACCGAATCGGCTCGGTAACGGGGTGCTCGCCCTGCTCGACCGCGGGTCCGAGACCTCGTGGTTGGGGGTATACCCGGACGGCGGAGGGGATCTGGACCTCGCGCACGTGAGAGCGACGATGGGCTTGCTGCTTCCGCATCTGCGTCACGCGCTGACCGTGCAGTCCCGTCTCGGGAACGCGGCGACCGAGCGTGACCGGGCGGTGGCCGTACTGCACGCGTATCGGCACGGCCTGGTGATCGTTTCCGGGCAGGGGGTGATCGGCTACGCGAACCCGGCGGCCCGGTCCATCCTCGAATCGGGCGACGGTCTGGCGATCGGCCGCCGCGGCCATCTCGAAGCGTCGGGGACCGCGGTCGGCTTGCGTCCCCTGATCGATGCCGCGATCGGGGAGAGCGGTGCACGCGTGGGCGGGCGCACACTCGTGCCTCGGCGCAGCGGGACCGGGGCCTACGCGCTCCTGGTGTCGCCGCTGGGCCCGGATATCGACGGCCGCACAGAGCTTCGGGCCGAGGTCGCGCCGTCCGCGTTGGTCGTCATCGTCGACCCGGACGAGCCGATCCCGGGCGGCGTGGACGAACTGCGGCAGTTGTACGGCCTCACCGCGGCCGAGGCGCGGGTGGCGGCCGCCGCGCTGCGCGGTGCGGGATTGCGCTCCATCGCCGACGAACTGGCGATCTCGGTGAACACCGTCCGCACGCATCTACAGCGCGCGTTCGAGAAGACGGGCACGCACCGGCAGGCCGAACTCGTCCGGGTTCTCGCGACGATCCTGTCCGGCACCGGTCAGTTCGAAGGATCCGCGGGCGGAGTCCGGACCGCGATCTCGCCACCGAGTTCGTAACCCTCGGCCAGTTCAAGTCCGTCCCCGCTCCAGAATCGGCCCGGGTCATACCAGTTCGGGCTGCGCTTCTCCGGCAGCAGTCCCATCGACTGGTAGGTGGCAGCGACGATCTCGGCGCAGTAGGCGCTCTCCAATTCGCGCGCGGCCTTCTCGTTCGATCGGCGGCGCGGAAGCCGTGCCGCGCGGCCGCGCAGCCAGCGTCCGGCCAGACTCGCGGTTGACGGGAACGGGGTGCCGTCGAGTCGGGCGATGGCGCGCAGCAAACCGTCTTCCATCTCCCGCGTCGCGGGTTGGTTCAATTGGCGCAACCAGGCCTGCTGACCGTAGCGCTGCGCCCACACCAGCACCGCGTCGCGCAGATTGTGTAACTGGACCCCGCGGTGTTCGGTTCCCGACCACATATCCGGCAGCGACCGCCCGAGTTCCGCGTGCCAGATCAGCGCCGGTAGGTCATCGATCACCACGGACATGCCGACGTGGTTGACCGGACTGTTCGTCGTCATGCGAATCACCCGGTCAGCGGTCGAATGTCCACGGAACAGCCAGATGTCGCCGGTCCTGGTGACCTCGAGCGCTCGGTCGAGACTGATGCTCTTACCCGTCATGGCCGTAGCCTATGCGGTATGAGGTGGTGGAAGGCAGTGGGATTGGCGGGTGCGGCCGGTGTAGTGGCGACCGGAGTGGTCGTGGTGCAGGCCGAACGGCGACGCCGCGCGTACACGCCCGAGCAGGTTCGTGACCAACTACACGAGCGGTTGGCGCGGGCACAGTCGGTGCTGGAGGTCGTCGATGACGAAACTCCCGCGCCGCCACGCCGCTTCGATATCCGTGGACAGCTCCGCCGGCTACGTCGACGCTGAGCGCGGCGGGCGCGAAGCATTTTCCCGACGCGAACCGGGATCGAACCGACCGGGCCGCTTCGAAGCGGCCCGGCGTGGATCGGGGGGCGGACACCGGACGACGTCGGGCCGCCGAGGCGCGTGCCGCGGTCGGTGGGACGCGCTCTACGATGTCCGTCGGTGCAGGTCGGTCGTCGGCTCCGCGGTGGTATGCGCTGCCGGGTGAGTGGACGACGGGGCAGTTCGGCGCGCATGCCGGAATGTCGGACCGGCCGGGCAGAACGGAGTTGGAGATATGCAGCCCTCGACCACCGGACCGACCGTCGGGCATCTACTCGCCCGTGCGGTCGACGAACACGGCGATCACACCTATCTGGTGTCTCCGACCGACCGGCTGACCTACACCGAGGCACAACACCGCTCCGGGCTCGCCGCGCGACAGTTGTTGCGGGACGGGATCGGTAAAGGGGCCCGGGTCGGGCTGCTGTTCCCCAACGACGTCGACTGGATCGTCTGGTGGCTCGCCGTTTCCCGGATCGGCGCCGTGGCGGTACCGCTGAGCACGTTGTACACCCCGGCCGAACTCGGCAAGGTGATCCGGCTGTCCGATATCGGCCTCCTCGTCGCCCCCGCGCAGATCCTCGGCAACGACACCGCCGAGCGGCTGGAGACGGCACTGCCGGGACTCGCCACCGCGCCGACCTCGACGCTGTCGCTGTCCGCCGCGCCCTACCTGCGCCGCATCGCGCTTCTCGGCGATACCGACCGCGCCTGGGCCGACACCACGACGCCCGACGAAGACACCGCGCTGGGACCGGAGATCCTCGCCGCCGTCGAAAACGAGGTCGGCCCGGCCGATCTCGCCATCATGATCCACACCTCCGGATCGACCGCCGACCCGAAAGGCGTGCTGCACACCCACGGCACCCTGGTTCGCCAGACGGCGGGCTGGCCCGCGGCGATCCGAGGGCTGTGCGGTGGATCGGCAGCGCCACGCATCCTGTCCTCGATGCCGTTCTTCTGGATCGGCGGGGTCCTCGCCGCGACCGGCGCCCTGCACGAACCGGTGACGCTGCTGGTGATGCCGCGGCCGGAACCCGGTGCGGCACTGGATCTCATCGAGCGCGAGGGCGGCGAGGGCATCGTCGGATGGCCCGCGTTCACCCGGCGCATGCGCGAGCATCCGAGTTTCGCCGATCGCGATCTGAGCGCCGCGCCGCTGTTGCGCGACGGCCCGCTGGATATCGCCATGTACAACGTGCCCGACGAGTTCCCGGTCCATCGCAGTCTGTCCGAGACCGCGGGCAGTTTCGCCCACACCGATATCCGGATCGTGGACGCCGAGGGTGTTCCGGTGCCGGACCGGACCACCGGCGAACTCCTCATTCGCGGGATCGGAGTGATGAGCGGCTACAACAAACGCGAACGTCACGACGTCTTCGATGCCGACGGCTGGTACCACACCGGCGACCGGGTCTATCGGCTCCCGGACGATCCGCGCCTGTTCTATGTCGGCCGGACCAGCGAACTGATCAAGGTGGCCGGGGCCAATGTCTCCCCGCGCGAGGTGGAGGCCGTGGTCGAGGAATGCGACGGCGTACAGCAATGCCTCGTCGTCGGTATCGATCATCCCGAACGCGACGAACAGGTATGCGCGGTCATCGTGCCCTCGCCCGACGTCGTCGGTTCGCTCGATCTCGACGGCATCGCCGCGCACACCCGACGGGAGCTGTCCGGCTACAAGGTCCCGACCCGCTGGATCGTCACCAGCGGCGATCACGTCCCCACCCTGCCCAGCGGCAAACTCGATCGCCGCGGATTGCGAGCCCTGGTCGCCGACGGATCGCTGAACTGAGTCGGTTACCCACACGGCAGCGGTGAGGTCCGCGGCCGCGTGCCCGGCGGATTTCCACGATGCGTCTGCCTCGGAGTCGCGACGCGGCGCGCCGGAACACGGCAGGATTGTGTTCGTGGTCGACGAACACCTTTCCGGTTCCCGCGCTTCCGGCGCCGTGGAGTCCCTCGGCTGGCGTTTCCTGCTGGGCAGTCTCGCCGCGACCGTCGCCGTTCCGTCGCTGCGGTCCGGGCTCGATGTCGCGGACGCTGCCGCGCGAGCCTGCGCCGCCGACGCGGACGAGCATTTGCGTATCGATGTGCGCGGTGACCGCGTCGAATTGGTGTTGCGGCCGAGGACGACGGGGCGGGTCCTCGGTCACGATGTCGTTCTCGCGCAACGGATCTCCGAATCGGTGTCCGCCCTCGGCTTCGACATCGCCTCGCCGCGGCGCGGGGGAGCGGGCCGGGTGGTGCAGGCCATGGAGATCGCGATCGATACCGAGGACGTCACTGTCATCCGACCGTTCTGGAAGGCGGTATTGGCCTATGTCGACGATCCGGGAAGCGGGGACCCGAACGCCATCGTCGATCCGGTCGGCCAGGGACCGGCAGTGTGGTTCCAGCACATGGATGAGCCACGGCCGCAGCGTAATCGGATCCACCTCGACATCTCCGTCCCGCACGACGAGGCAGATCGCCGGATCCGTGACGCGCTCGAGGCGGGTGGCACGATGATCAGCGACGCGGCCGCGCGAGCGTTCTGGGTGCTCGCCGACGCCGAGGGCAACGAGGTCTGCGTGTGCACGTGGCAGGACCGGGACTGACGAGGACTACTTCGCGAGGTGGGAGGAATATGTCGTACCGGTTCCGGCGCGTGATCGCTGTGGCGGTGGTGGCGTCGGTCTCGAGCGCGTGCGCGACTCTGCTCGGCTTCGAGGATCCACCGTCCCCGGAGCAGATCGAATCCGCCGCCGCCGAGCTGGCGACGCTACCGAGTCTGACCGTGTCCGAGCAAGCGTTGGAGGCTGTGGTCGACCGTATCGCCGCAGCGGCCTCTGCCCTCGCGCCGGAACTGCGATGGAGCCGACACGGCGACCGCAGCCAGGGACCCTGTTCCGGGCCCTACGAGCAAGCGGGCGGTGTCCTCGTCCAACTGCCCGAACACCGGGCCGAAGGCACCCTTCCCGATGCCGAATGGTCCGCATTCCAACAGACCGCCCGTGAACTCGCCGCCGAGGTCGGAGCGCGCACCGTGCAGCGCGGGTTCCGCGAACCGCCGGAATACTACGTGGGCTTCGAAGGATCCGAAGGCCGCTCCTGGCACAACCAGACCAGGGTCCACATCACCGCCGTCCCCGGCGCGGTGACCATCAGCGCGAACGTCGGCTGCCGCATCCCCTGACCGCGAGCCTGTCGCATCGGCGACCTTCCTGCCCTGGACGCCGATGCGACTCCCGAAGGTCGGTCAGTAATACACCGGACCCGGCACACCGCAACCCGTCGCGATGGCGTCCCCGGTGATCGCGATGCTGCGCGGGGAGGCGAGGAAGGTGACCACGTCGGCGACCTCGTCGGCATCGATGACCCGGCGCAGCGTGTTGCGTGCGAGGTCGGATTCGAGGTCGCTGACCGTGCGGCCGGAGTTCGCGGCCTCGGTGGTCAGTCGGGCGGTGAGGCGTTCGGTTCTGGTCACGCCGGGGTGGACGACGGTGACGTTGATACCGGAGGGGCCCAGTTCATCGGCCAGATTCTTCGTCAGCGCGGAGACGCTGATGTTGCGGATGGTCTGGGCGATCGAATTGGCTTGGCGCGCGCCGAGTCCGCTGATATTGATGATCCGCCCCCAGCCCTGCTCGACGAGATGGGGCGCGACGGCGCGGGCGGTGCGCAGATAGCCGAGCACCTTGATCTCGACCTCGCGGCGGACGATCTCGTCACTGGTCGCCGCCAGATCGGTGGGCGCACCGGCGCTCCACGGGGTGGCGGCCGAATTGACCAGGATGTCGACTCCGCCGAGTTCGGCGACGGTACGCGCGACCAGTTCCCGGACGCGGTCGTCGTCGCCGGTGTCGGTGGGGACGGCGAGCACTCGCCGTCCGGTCTCCTCGGACAGCGTGCGAGCGGCGGCCTCCGCGGTTTCGGCATCGCGGGCCGCGATCACCACGTCGACACCTTCGGACGCCAGCGCCCTGGCGATGGCGTAGCCGATACCGCGGCTTCCGCCGGTCACGATGGCGCGCTTGCCGTTCAGTTGCAGATCCATTGCCCCGACGTTAATACCGTCGGAGTCGGGGACGACCGGTCCTGCTCGCGATGATTCGAAGTCCGGGCCCCGCCGTCAGCCGTTGCCGTAGACGCGGTCGGGAACCACCAGCACCACCGCGCGACGTTCGGCCGCCATCACCCTGTCGTACTCGTCCCAATCCTCGTGCGTGCCGCCCGCCGCGCCGAACACGTCACGGAGCAGTATCCGCAGCCGTTCGGCCTCGAATCCGGGCACGGGATCATCGGGACCCACGAGGGAGACCGGCCCTTCGGCAGCCGCCCATTCCCACCCCACCCGGACCACGACCGTCATGCGCGGCCGGAGTCGGAGATTGTCGAGTTTGCGGGTGCCGCCACGCACGACCATGCCGATGACCTCGGCTCCGGTGTCGGGATGCGACAGCACTCCCGCGTTGACCAGTGACGACTGAATCGTGTTGTCCGCGCGCAACGTCGAGACCACACAGAGCCCGTGGTCGCCTGCTGTCAGCCGGGTGAAATCCGCGAGATCGGTCACGCCGGAAGTCTAACCGGGCTCGGTCCGTACCCGGCGGACGCAGAGCCCGCGCCCTACCGGGATGACAGCGTGGTGGCCCGGTCGGGTGGAATTCGGCCTCCGACCTGAGGTGGCAGGCCACGAGGTGTGATCCGCCGATACCCGGGTATCGCGGTTGCGTCGCGGTTCACGGCTGTCGCCGTCGCGGCGGCCGGGCGGTCGCCGCGGTTCCCGAGCGCGCGACCCGCGCCACGACGAAGGGTTCGACCGATGAGTTTCGCGATGAGGATGGCGAGCCTGTACATGCAGCGGGTGGCCAAACCGCAGATGGCGACCGTGCCGCGAGCGTGGGCGCAGATCACGGCGCCGAAGGAATCGGGGGTGCCGCCGCGAAAGCTCCGCGCCCGCCACGCGATCCGCGCCCGGCAGGTCGGTGAATTCGCCTGCTACAGCGTATTGCCCGCGGCGGGCCCGGCGGCTCGGCTGGTGCTGTACGTGCACGGCGGTGGCTATTACCGGCAGATCGCGCGCCCGCATTGGACGCTGATCTCGCGCCTGGCCGACGCGGGTGTCGCCGTGGAGGTGCCGATCTACGGCCTCTCGCCCCGGTACTCCTATCGTGACGCCTACCCGATGCTGGCCGCCGCCTACGAGCAGGCACTGTCCGAACACCCCGACGCGACGGTGACGATCATCGGCGATTCGGCCGGTGGCGGGCTGGCGCTCGGCTTCGTCCAGGCGCTGCCGGTATCCCGTCGGCCGGACCGGCTGATACTCCTCTCGCCGTGGCTTGACCTGACCATGTCCGAGCAGAGCGATATCTACGATCCGTGGCTGAGCCGGACCGGGCTCGTCGAGGCGGGCCGGGCGTGGGCGCACGGCACCGACCTCGGCGATCCGTTGCTGAGCCCGCTCAACGGCCCGCTCGCCGACCTGCCGCCGACCCACGTCTATATCGGGACCAGGGATCTGCTCTACCCCGATGTGCTGCGCCTGCGTCGCCGCGCCGCCGAGGCGGGCACCGACATCAGGGTCACCGTGTGCGAAGGGGCGATCCACGTGTACCCGCTGGTGGCGGCACCGGAAGGCCGGGCGGCGTCGGCGGCGATCGTCGACGAGGTCAGGTGGCCCGGACGGTCGGGTACCGACGTGTCGCGCGGGGTGGGTTCCGGCCTGTCATCGACCTGAGCGCGGCGGGCGGGTCGACCACAGCGCCCATCCGATCAGGACCGGCTGGAAGAACAGTCGGATCAAGCGTTTGCGGTCGGTGTCGAGGCCGAAGGCGTCGCGTCGTCCGAGGTATTGCGCGAGATTGCCGGGGAAGACGGCGAGGAAGAACAGGGCGAGCACCTGTCCGGTCCTGGCGCGGTCCCGATCGGCGAGTGCCAGATTCGCGCCGAGCGCGATCTCCACGCCCCCGGACGCCATGACGACACCGTCCTTGTCCAGCGGCACCCAATCGGGCACCTGGGCCTGGAAATCCTTCCTGGCCCAGAACAGATGGCTCAGGCCCGCGAAGATCATCGCCGAGGCGAGGACCCAGCGCGCCACGTCGCGAACAGTCGAGGTCTCGGCCGGGTCGCAGCACGCCGGACCGCATTCCGGCGCACCATCGGGATCCTTACCGCTGATTTCCGAGCTGTCGTTGTCCATCTGTCCCATGGTAGGGACGTCGGTGGTCCCGCTGCGGTAACGCGGCGGCGTCGCGGGTTCAGCGCGCGCGGCCCGCCCCGTGCGCGTTCGGGACCAGCAGAATCCGGTTCAGTTGCACCCGCGTGTCCCACAGGGCGGATGAATCGGACAGGGTCGGCAAGCAGGTCGCGATCCGTTCGGCCAGCTGCGCGGTGCTGATATTGCTGTCCTGCGAGCAGGTGCGGAGCAGGTCGGCGGCCCGCTCGGCGGTGATCCCGTACACCAGCATCACCACACCTTTCACCTGTTCGACGACGGCCCGCGAACGGTCGTGCTCGGGCGTGGGCGCGGTCGGGTCGACAGTGTTCTCCTCATCGCTCACTCCACGGCATTACCCACATTCGGCCGCCGGTACCCGGGGGGCCGCGGTCGCGAGGGCCGATCGGCACCCGTCCGACTGTCGAATTCGCGGCGTCTCCCGTTCACGCCCAATACTTTCGACCGAGGCCGCCGGGCTACGGCAAGGGAACACGGGCGGCCGGAATCGGGCGTCCCCGGACACCCACCCGTGCACTCCACAGGCTCCCCGCCGTCGTGATGTAGAGGACGTCACCGTCGAAGGCCACCGAGGAGACGAACCCGCCGGGGACATCGATCACCGTGTCGAGTGCGCCGTCTTCGGTGAAGCGTGCGACAGCGCTGCCACTGCCCAGCGCCACCCACACCCCGCCTTCCACGTCGACGGCGAGGCCGTCGCACTCACCGCGCGGAGCCGTGGCGAAGACCCGTGTGCGGCCCTCGCGCACCGCGATCACCCGGCCCTCGGCGTATTCGCTGACGTAGAGGGTGCGGTCGTCCGGTGCGAAGCCGAGTCCGTTGGGCCACCTGATATCGGTCGCCGTCACGGTCACGACACCGGCGGGATCGATCCGCACGACCTCACTCGGCACAGCGGGTTCTCCGCGCTGGGGATGATGGCGCAGAACGCCCACGTAGACGGAACCGTCGCCCCCGACGGTCAGGTCGTTGAATCCCGAGGCCCCGTCGATCGACAGGAGCGTGTGCTGCCGGTCGCCGTCGGCGAAGCGGAGATCACGCCCGGTCATCACGAAACCGCCGTCGGCGTGGGCGGCCAGTCCGCCGATACCGCGTCGGCGTTCGATCACGCCCCCGGTGTCGCCGTCGCGGTGCCGATACACCCCGCCCGCGGTCACATTCGAGAAGACCACGCTGCCATCGGATTCCACCACCGGCGCCTCGAGCAGGCCTTCGGTCGAGTACAACTGCCTCAGCATGCTCGCTCCTCGATCGCGCGCGTTCGCCCCGGAATCGTACAGGGGGCCGTTCGCGCGGATTCGAACCGAAGTACCGAGTTCCCCGTTTCATCCAAGACCGTCCACCCGACGACCCCTGGACAAGGATCCGTGATGAACGCCTCCCGCTCGACTTCGCCGTTGCCCGCAGGCCGACTGCTGCTCACCGACGGTGGCCTGGAGACGACACTCGTCTTCCACGACGGCATCGATCTGCCCGATTTCGCGGCGTTCCCGCTGCTGGCGGCCGAATCAGGCCGCGACCTCCTGCGCGGCTACTACCGCCGCTACGCCGAGATCGCCCACCGCAACGGAATCGGCATCGTGCTCGACACCCCCACCTGGCGCGCGTCCTCGGATTGGGGAGCGCGTCTCGGCTACGACGGCGACCGGCTGCGGGCGGCCAACACCGACGCGGTCGAACTGCTGCGGGGGATCAGGGCGGAATACGCACCGGAGACCGCGGTCGTCATATCGGGCAATGTGGGGCCGCGCGGCGACGGCTACGACGTCGGCGCCCGGATGTCGATCGAGCAAGCGCGCGACTATCACCGTCCACAGATCGCCGCGCTGGCCGCCGCGGGCGCCGACCTCGTCACCGTGCTCACCATGACCTACTCCGACGAGGCGATCGGCGTGGCGTCGGCCGCGCGGGCCGAGTCGATACCCGTCGCGGTCGGGTTCACCGTCGAGACGGACGGAACACTTCCCTCCGGGCAATCGCTGGCCGATGCCATCGAAGCGGTCGAGCGGGCCACCGACGGTTACCCCCTGCACTACGGCATCAACTGCGCCCACCCCGACCACTTCGAAGCCGTTCTGCGACAGGAACACTGGGCGAACCGGATCGGACTGTTGCGCGCGAACGCGTCTCGGCAGAGCCACGAGGAACTCGACAACGCCACCGAACTCGACGCCGGAGATCCGGCCGAACTCGGCGCGCGGTACGCGGCGCTGCGCCGGGAATACCCGAACCTCGTGGTGGTCGGCGGATGCTGCGGCACCGACCACCGCCACGTGGCCGCCATCGCCGAAGCCTGCGTCGCCGATTCCGTGCGCGGGCCATCCGTGGGGTAAAGGGACGGCCCACGACGCACGGATCGCCCGACGCAGGTCGGGGCGGTGCCGGGTGGCCGAGCTCAGGGGCGCGCGACGGTGAGGAACGAATTTCACGCCCGGCCTTCGTCGGCTGCCACCTGGTCGGGGAGGGCTACCCCGGTTCACCCTCGGCTGTCAGACGGCGGACCAGCCGGTCCAGCGGGTGATCCGGATGGCGAGCACGGGCCCGGGCGGAGGCCGGCTGACGTACTGGCGGTACCTGGCGGTCAGCAGCACGAGCGCGCGTTCGGCCTCGGCCTCGTCCGCGAGGTGCGCGCGACCGTCGGCGCGGACCCACCACAGGTGGTTCCAGTCGTCGGTATAGCGGTCGGCGAGGACGGCCACCGAGGGATTGGCGGCGATATTGGCCAGTCGGCGCAATGCCGTGGTGGTCTTGGGTTTGGCGTCGACGGCGGTGTAGACGACGTCGTCGGACACCGCGAAGACGATGGGCACGATATGCGGTGTCAGGTCGGGTGAGACCGTAGCCAGCCTGGCGACGGATTCGCCCGCGAAACGATCGCGCGCCCGGTTCGGGTCGAGCCGCATGGCACCTCCTCGCGCCGATCGGATAGCTCCGACCATGCGCCGATCGGAGGATTTCGGCAACCCGTGCCGTCGTGGCTTTGCGATCAGTGTGATGTTGAGGCGCGGTCGCGAGAACTGCCACGCCAGCGCCGCTCGCGCGCGCCTGCGCCGGGTGGGGTGGTGCCGTCGGAGCGCCCGCAGTGGTAGGAAAGGGAGCGTGTCCGTTACTGGCGAAGGATCAGGTCAGATCAGCAGCAGGTCGCGCGCGGTGGACGAGGTCGTCGAGTTGGTCAGCACGCTGATCAGATTCGACACCTCCAACACCGGCGAGCTCGCGACGACCAAAGGGGAACGCGAATGCGCTGAGTGGGTCGCCGAACAGTTACAAGAGGTCGGCTACACCACCGAATACGTGGAATCGGGTGCCCCCGGGCGCGGAAATGTGTTCGCGCGGCTGAAGGGAGCCGATTCCGAGCGGGGCGCGTTGCTGATGCACGGTCACCTCGATGTGGTGCCCGCCGAGGCGTCGGACTGGAGTGTGCATCCGTTCTCGGGAGCGGTGCGCGACGGTTACGTGTGGGGACGCGGCGCGATCGATATGAAGGATATGGTCGGCATGACGCTGGCCATCGCGCGCCAGTTCAAGATCGAGGGGACGGTGCCGCCGCGCGATATCGTCTTCGCCTTCCTCGCCGACGAGGAGAACGGCGGCAAATGGGGTTCGCAGTGGCTGGTCGACAATCGCCCCGATCTGTTCGACGGCATCACCGAGGCGGTCGGTGAGGTCGGCGGTTTCTCGTTGACGGTGCCGCGCCCCGACGGCACCGAACGCAGGCTCTACCTGGTGGAAACCGCCGAGAAGGGGCTGGGCTGGATGCGCCTGCGGGCCAAGGCCCGTGCCGGTCACGGCTCGTTCCTGCACGAGGACAACGCCGTGACCATCCTCGCCGCCGCGGTGGCGCGCCTGGGCAAACACACCTTCCCGCTGGTGCTTTCGGATTCGGTGGCCGAATTCCTGGCCGCGGTGGCCGAGGAGACCGGACTGAATTTCGATCCGCACAGCCCCGATATCGAGGGCCAGCTGGCGAAACTGGGCACCATCTCACGCATCATCGGCGCGACCCTGCGCGATACCGCGAATCCGACCATGCTCCAAGCCGGTTACAAGGCCAATGTCATCCCGCAGACCGCGGAGGCGGTCATCGACTGCCGCGTGGTGCCGGGACGGCAGGAGGCGTTCGAACGCGAGGTGGACGAACTGATCGGCCCCGATGTCGAACGCGAGTGGATCACCAAACTCGATTCCTACGAAACGACTTTCGACGGTCACCTGGTCGACGCGATGAACGCCGCGATCCTCGCCAACGATCCCCAGGGCCGCACCGTGCCCTATATGCTGTCCGGCGGTACCGACGCGAAAGCGTTCGCCCGCTTGGGAATTCGATGCTTCGGGTTCGCGCCGTTGCAGCTGCCGCCCGATCTGGATTTCAGCGCGCTGTTCCACGGCGTCGACGAACGCGTCCCGGTCGACGCGCTCGAGTTCGGCACCCGCGTCCTCGAACATTTCCTGCTCAACAGCTGAATCCTCCCGACCATCACCGCTGACCGACAACCCGGAAGAGAGAAGATGACCGACAACCGCCACAATCCCTACGACGCACTCCCGCAGGTCCCGAGTTTCACCCTGACCTCCGAGAACGTGACCGACGGAGGCGCGCTGAGCAACGACCAGGTCAGCGGAGTGTTCGGCGCGGGCGGCAAGGACATCACGCCGCAGCTGTCCTGGTCCGGATTCCCCGAGGGGACCAAGAGTTTCGCGGTCACCGTCTACGATCCGGACGCGCCGACCGCCTCGGGTTTCTGGCACTGGGCCGTCGCCGACATTCCGGTCGATGTCACCTCGCTGGCCGCGGGATCGGGTTCGGAGGGCGGCACGCTGCCGACCGGGGCGATCACCCTGAACAACGACGGCGGTTTCGCCGGTTACGTCGGCGCCGCCCCGCCGCCCGGACACGGCCCGCACCGGTATTTCATCGTCGTCCACGCGGTCGACGTGGAGAGCCTGGGTATCGAAGCGACGGCCACGCCCGCGTTCCTCGGCTTCAATCTGTTCTCCCACACCCTGGCGCGCGCGGTTCTGGTCGCCACCTACGAACAGAAGTAGTAGACCGAAGGGCGGTGGCACCGAGCGCTCGGTGCCACCGCCCTTGTCGTCGGTTCAGACGTTGATCACGGTCTCGGGCAACGGATCGGCGTAGAGGGAGACGATCTCCTCGGCGTATTTCGCGGCGATCGGATTGCGCTTGAGCTTCATGGTCGGGGTCAACTCGTCCCCGCCCGGCTCCCACGGCGTGCCGACCACCGTGAAGCGCTTGATCTGCTCCACCCGCGACAACTTCTTGTTCCCGGCGACGACCGCCGCGAGGATCTCGTCGATGATCTCCTTACGGCTCGCCAGCGCGATCAGATCGTCGGCGGGGGCATCGAATTCCTTGGCGCGGATGGCCGCGGTATCCGGGTCGAGCACGATGAGCGCCGAGATATAGGGCTTGGCCTCGCCGATCGCGACCACCTGGCCGACCAGCGACGATCCCGCCTTGACCGCGTTCTCGATATTGGTCGGGGAGATGTTCTTCCCGGCCTCGTTGATGATCAGTTCCTTCTTGCGGTCGACGATGCGCACGTAGCCGTCCGCGTCGATGGTCGCCACGTCACCGGTCGCGAGCCAACCGTCGGAGTCGAGCGCTTCCTTGGTCTTGTCCGGCTGCTTGCGGTAGCCCGGGGTGACGATCGCGCCGCGTACCAGCAGTTCACCGTCCTCGCCGAGCCGGATCTCCAGCCCGTCGACCGCGCGGCCGACCGAACCCGGTCGCGGCTTGTCCAATTCGGTGAAGGTGCCGACGCCGGTCGTCTCCGACATACCCCAGACCTCGCTCACGGCGAGTCCGAGTCCGAGGAAGTATTGAAGCGTCTCCGGCGGGATCGCCGCCGCACCCGACGCCGCCACCTTGAGGTTCTGCAGGCCGAGCGCGTGCCGCAGCTTGGACAGCACCAGCGCGTCCGCGATCTTGTACTGCACTCCCAGCACGAGGCCGCGGCCCTTGCCCGACAGGTCGGCCCGCGCGGCGGCGACGCCGGTCTCGACCGCCCATTGCGCGAGCGCCTTCTTGACCGGGCTCGCCTCGGTGGCCAGCTTGCCGTCGATACCGGCCTTGATCTTCTGCCACACGCGCGGAACACCGAAGAACACTGTGGGGCGGGCATCGGGCAGCGCGACGGCGATCTCGCGAGGATCGGGCACCGTGGTGATCAGGATGCCGGTCAGCAGGCTGATCGAATGCCCGGAGATGCGGTCGGCGACATGGGCGGCGGGCAGATAGGAGATCGCGCGGTCGTCCAGTCCGACCGGAAGCGGCCCCTTGACGAGCGCGATGATCTGGGCGAGCACATTGCGGTGGGTGATCTCGACACCCTTCGACGGGCCGGTGGTGCCCGAGGTGTAGATCAGGGTCGCCAGATCTTCCGGTTTCACCGCCTGCCAGGCGGCGGCGAAGTCGAAGTCGGGGGCCGGGGTCGATTCCAGATCGGCCAGCGACACCGTACCCTCGGCCTGCCCGTCCACCAGCACGATGTGCTCGAGGGGCACCCCGGCGGCCTTGATCACGTCGAGGAAGGCGTTCTCGGTGACGACGACCTTGTTCTCCGCGTTGGTGAACAAATGGGTGATCTGCTCGGGTGAGCTGGTGTTGTAGATCGAGAACGGCGTCGCGCCCACGTGCAGCGCGGCGGTGTCGATCAGGTTGAACTCGGGCCGGTTGGTGAGCATGATGCCGACCGTGTCACCGGGCCCGACGCCGAGGGCGGCGAGCCCCGTGGCGAGCGCCTCGACCCGCTCCGCGTACTGCTTCCAGGTGATCTCCAGGGTGCCGCCGACCGTGCGCAACGCGACCTGATCCGGCCGCAATCTCGCTGTCTCCTGGAATGCCTCGGGCACGGTGTACACCGTCTTGCCGGACTCGTGTGCGAAACCGATTTCTGTTGTGCTCATCTTCCCTGTCCCGGTAACTCTGTCGTGAGCCGATCTCGATGCGCCCGCAGTGTGCCGGCTGGACCCGCAACCACGACAGAATGTGGCGGTGCGTTTGTCATCGTCTCGCGGGTCGGCGCGTCATCGAGTGGCGCGGCTCACTTATCGTAGCCAGAGAATGGGACAAATGGTGTCCGTTATTCGCGAATCGGGCGGCGGAAGTACGTAGAGCGACCGGAGATCCTCACGGCAGCCAGTGCATCCCGAAGTCGCGTTTGGCCCGCAGGTATCGGCGTGCCCGTTCGCTCTTGGGTTCAGTCACCAACGGCACCACCGACACTCGCACACCCGACGCCCGCAGAGCGTCCACCTTGGCGGGATTGTTGGTGAGCAAACGGATCTGGCTCAGGCCCAGATCGAACAGTTGCTTGGCGGCGGCGTCGTAGCGTCGGGAATCCAGCGGAATGCCGAGCCGCGCGTAGCTCTCGTAGGTGTCGAGTCCCGCCTGTTCGCTGGTGTGCAGGCCCATCGCCTTGCGAATCAGCCCGGCGCCGCGACCTTCCTGTTCGAGGTAGACGAGCACGCCGGAACCCTCGTCCTGGATGAGGTCCATGGCCAGGTCCAGTTCGGGCCCGCAGTCGCAGTCGTCGGACTGTAGCGCGTCTCCGTAGAGGCATCGAGAATGTATCCGTACCAGGCAATTGTCGGCGATATCGCCGATCACGAGAACATGCCCGCCGTCGTGAGGGTCGGGCAGTTCCGCGACCCGAATCACCAGTTCGCGCCCCTTGCGCGTCAACCGGTGTTCGGTATCTCCGAGACTGCACCCGGATATGGTCAATGCTCCTCCGAATCGTGAACGGGACTTCTCCCGGATGGGTTGGGCGAGACGATATTGCCAGATTGTGACGACATTGTGACCGACTGAGCATGCGGAGGTTTCCGATTCGCACGGTGCGTCGCCGGGTTCTCTCAGCCGCCGCCGTCGTCCATCGGTGATCGCGCGATGCGATCGATGCGGCCGGTGTCGGGCATCGCGCCCGGAATGTCGCCGAACGACTGGGTCGCGACCATGGCGGCGGTCGCCCACCGGAAGGCTTCGCGATCGGCGCGCCGGTCCCGGGTGACCAGTCGGTGCACGAGGGCCGCCATGAACGCGGCTCGCGCGCCCAGTGATTCGTCGAGTTGGGCGGCGGCGAAGCGCCGGATGTCGATGACGTTCTTGTCGGTGGAATGCACCGTGCACTCGAATCCCTGTACGGTGCAGACTGTTTCGACACCGAGGGTGAGCAGCTGCTCGGGAATATCCGGCGAGTTGCCCGAATCATCTGATTTGGTACGGGATTTCGACAACAGTCCGCGCAACTCCTGCTCGCTGCCGATCAGGTAGTCGATGCGATCGAAGAATTCGTACAGGTATTGCGGAAACGGGATCGACGGCGTCGGCTGCACCAGCAGCCACGGTCCGTCCGGGACCGAGCGCAAGATCTCCAGCGTGTGTTCGATGATCGTCATCGGCTGTTCGAAGGTCATCAGCACCGCGTCGGCCTCGGTGATCGCACGGCGTGCCGCGGGTGCGTTCAGATCTTCCCGATCGATCCGGACGGCGTCGTCCACGTTGCCGATGACGGCGCTGGCCCCATTGCCCGCCATGATGACCGCGGCCACCGGGGTCGCTTCACCGGGCACGATCTTGACCAGTTCGGTATCGACGCCCTCCTTGCGGAGGTAGCGCAGGATACGCCTGCCCGCGGGATCGTCGCCGACAGCCGCGATCAGCCGGACCTGGAAACCCAGACGCGCCACGGCGACGGCCCGGTTGAGACCTTTCCCGCCGATCTGTTCCTTGAACCGTCCGAGCGCGGGCCTGCCGTCGGCGGTGGGAATGTGATCGGTGCGGTAGGTGTGGTCGATCACCGCGGCGCCGATCACCGTGACCGTTCCCAAGGTCGTCGACGCCGAATCGGCGCGCGGAGCAAGATCTTCGGGCTCGACCTCGATACCGGCGGCCAGCAATGCGGCCAGGGCGGTGAACGCACGTCGCTCCGGTGTCGCGCGCAGGGTTCGGACGGTCGGCCGGGTCGGAATCGCTGTGGCGCCCAGACTCTCGTGGAGTGGAAGCCACTGTTGCGTCAGATACTCCCGGCGTGCGCCGAGATCGGCGGCGTAGAGGAGATCGAAATCTATACCGACCGGAGGGTTTTCACGAAGCAGGCCCAGGGCCAGCGCCGCGTCGGCGATGAGGCGGTCGGTGGGTGCCAGTCGCCGGGCGAATTCTCGCACAACCGACAGCACGACTTCGTTCGGAGGCAGGTCGTCGCGCCGCGCGCGGTCCTCGACGACCGGTAGTTCCAAGAGGGGGGCGATGTCGACCTGCGTGGTGCGGAGCCGGTCGGCGCCCTCCGCGAGACCTCGGTGCTTGCCGAGCCGGGCGAGGACGTTGCGTACGGCGACGGTCGCCGAGTCCTGGGCCGCCATCGGTCGATCGACTCCTCCCCGTGGCGAAGCGTTCTTTCGGTGTCCGCGCCCACCATAGGCGGCATTTGCTGGTTTATCCAGACTATTGACGGTGAACACCATAAGTGTGTCATGCCAATTGACATAGTTGAGATGTCAATTGGCAAATAGGTAGTAGCGATTGTCCGCGGAACCAGCCACACTGGTATCAGCGGAACATCGCCCACCAGCAGCTCGGGAGGGTCTGGTGATCAGAATGAATCTCGTGAAGCGACGTAATCGGCGGCGTGGACAGCACCGCCCCGGCAGCGAAGCGGAGTCGAACTTCCCAGGCTGAGCCGATCGCTCGCCGGTGCCGTCGACGCGGAACGTCCGGCCGGATTCCCGGCCGCGGCAACTCGAACGCTCTCCCGCCGGAAAGTCCTGTCGGCGTGGATATTCGGACAATGATCGCTTACCTGCGGATGCTCGATAGGAGCAATTCGTGACCATATTCGTCACCGACTGGTCGATGACCAGCGATATCACCGAGCACGGGGCGCATCGCGTCGCCGACAAGTGGCTCAAATCGTGGCGGCTGAGCTGGCTGCCGGATCGCCTGCTCACCCGTGAGCAGGCCCTCGCGGGGATGGATCTCGCGGAGATCGTCAGCACCCGATCGTTCCGGTACGACAACGCCACGTTCCTACGGGCCGTCCACACCGCCGGACAACTCGGAATCCCACTCGAGCAGCTGGACCTGATACCGGAGCAGTAATGACCGTGCACGCGACCGCCTGGAAGATGACCAGCGATCTTTCCCCCGAATTCGCCTACCGTCGGCCCCTCCGGTCCAGTCGTCCCTGGTGCCTGAGCTGGCTGCCCGGCCGCCTGCTGCTCCGCGAGGAAGCACTGGCGGGGATGGAACTCGACGAATTCCTCAGCGACCCCGATCTGGTCCACGATTCGATCGCGCACGCGGCGATCGCCGATCGCGCGGATGTACTCGAGATCGGTTGGCAGGACGCGCTGTTGCTGTTGACCGAGCGGATGGTCGCCCGGCTGCGCGCGGCGGAAGTCGCGTAACAGTCGGGTATTCCGGCGCTGTCGCCGTCGGGCGTCAGCCGCGATCGCCCGCCAGGGCGACGATCGCGTCGACCTGGCTCTTCTCCGGCATGGTCGCCGCCGCCGGGCCCAGTTTCTGGGTCGGGATCATCGCTGCGGTCGCCCAGACGATGTCGTCGCGCCCGAGCGGACCGTCCGAGACCGCGATGCGATAGGCCAGGGCGGCGGCGAAGGCCGCGGTGGCGCCCGGAGCCTGTTTGAGCGCGCCCTGGAAATGCGCGATGTCGAGGGTGACCTCTTCCGACCAGACCGCGCACCGGAATTCCTCGATGGCGCAGACCACCCGCACGCCGAGGCCGCGCAGTCTGCGCGCGCTGTCGGCGCTGCTCGCCGGGGGCTGGTCGGGCAGCATCCTGGCGAGTTCGGTCGGGGTCGCGACGATGTAGTCGACCGCGTCGAGGTAACGGTAGAGATCCTGCGGCACCGCCACACTCGGTGTGGGGCACAGGATCACCTGCGGCGCGGGGTGCATCCGGCGCAACATCGCGAGCACACGTTCGGTGATGCCCCTGGGATGTTCGAAGGTCAGCAGGACGACATCGGAACTTTCCATCACGGCGACGGTGGCCGAGGTGTCGACGTCGGCGAACTCCAGGGTGCTGCGTTCGTCGCGGGAGCCGATGAGCAGGGTGTCGCCGCTGGCGTTCATGATCACGGCCGTCCGTGCCGTCGCTCCGCCGCGCGCGATCTTGATCAGATCCCGGCGCACACCCTCGCGGGCCAGGTAGTCGAGGATATCGCGGCCGCTGTCGTCGTCGCCGAGTACCGAGAGCAGGTGCACGTCGAGGCCGAGCCGCGCGGCGGCCACCGCGCGATTGAGTCCCTTGCCGCCGGGATGACCGATGTAGTCGGCCTCGGCGGGTGTCTCGACCGAGGGAAAGCGGTCCACGCGGTAGATGTCGTCGATGACGGTATCGCCGATGACGGTCACCTGTCCCGCGCGCGGCATCGAATCCGGTAGGGAAACCAGGATTTTGCCGCTCGCGGCGGTGCCGGGGACGTGACCGGAGCCGGTCGCCAGCAGTGTCGCCAGTGCGGTGAACGTGTCGCTCTCGGTTGTGGTCCGCAGTCGTTTGACCGTCGGTGTCGCCGGGATGGTTTCGGCGTGCAATGCCTCGTGCAGGGGCCGCCACTGTTGGACGAGATATTCCCGGCGGGTGCCGAGACGGTCGGCGTAGAGCTGGTCCAGATCGATGCCATCGGGCGGGTTCCCGCGGAAATGGCCCAGTGAGAGCGTGGCGTCGGCGATCAGCAGATCGGTCGGCGGCAGCATCCTGGCCGTGTCGCGCACCACCGGCAGCATGGAGGCGCCCGGCGATGTCCCGGTCCTGCGCGCGTGCTCGCGGACCACGGCCAGTTCCAGCAGCGGCCCGACGTCGATCTCGGTGCTGCCGAGGCGTTCCGGTTTGAGGCCGTAGTAGGTGCACAGGCGCGTGAGGATGTCGCGAATCATCACCGTTCGGGCGTCCTGCGATGTCATGCGCGCGATCCGCCTTTCTGGCGTTCGGCCGATATGCGCCTGCCCCAACGATATTCCGCGTAAGGGGGCTAGGCCACACCTTTTCCGGCAAACACCCACGTGGCGGGGGCAATTGCCCTGAACGTCCTCGGCAACTGCCCGGAAATCGGTGGCATCTCGCCGCGGCACCGGACACACTGGGAGTCAGGCGATTACGTCGTCCACCAGTCAGGGAGGATCTGGTGATCACCGTGATCCACAGGGCCGTGATCCACGGTGCACCGAGCGCGTCGACGCGGGCGGGCCGGTGCCACGGGATCAGGATCGACGAGGACATTCGTGGCCGCCGAAGTGACCGGTGGATATGCCACCGGCGACAGCACTCGAGCACCCGCGGGGACGGTTCCGCGAAACCGTCAGCACCCAGGCATTCCGACACGCACCGATGACCTTCGCGCGGTCACCGGGTAGTGCCGGACGACCACGAATTCCCTCGAGCAGTTCCTGCTCTGCTGTGAGACCCGAAGGCAGTGATGAAGTTACACATCACCACACGAATGATGATCAGCGGCGTGACACCCGAATCGGCGCGCCGGACAACAAGATCGGACGAGGAGGTCTGGCGGCTGAGCTGGCTGCCGGACCGTGAGCTCACCCGGGACCAGGCGCTGGCAGGCATGGAACTCGACGAAATGCTCAGCGATCTGGCCAGGGTGCACGATCCGGCCCTGCACGCCGCCGCCGAGATTCGTGCCGCCGCGCTCGGTCTGACCGTGGAACAGGCGCTGATCCTGCTGGCGACACAGATCCTGGGCCGGATGAACGACGAGAGGGACGAGCAGTCACCCCGTCGGCGCGCGGGCGGCCCCGGGTTCGGGCGACGGGTGATCGAACCACCGCGAGTGCGCGGGTAGGGGAGTCAGGCCTGCGTCACGTGCTCGGCGCCGACCGCCTCCGCGATCGAGGAGAAACCACGCTCGCGCAGGCGGTCGGCGATCCCGCGGTGGACCTTGCGGGTCCAGAAGAGTCCGCCGTAGATGAAACCGGTGTACCCCTGCAACAGGGTGGCCCCGGCGAGGATGCGCTCGAAGGCCTGGTCGGGAGTTTCGATGCCGCCCACCGAGACCAGGACGACGCGGTCACCGACCCGGCGGTAGAGACGGCGCAGTACCTCGAGGGAACGGTCGGCCACCGGCGCGCCCGACAGACCGCCCGCCCCCATCGCGGCGACCTCGGCGGCGTCGGTGCGCAGGCCGTCGCGGCGGATGGTGGTGTTGGTGGCCACGATGCCCGCGAGCCCGAGTTCGACCGCGAGGTCGGCCACGGCGTCGATATCGTCGTCGGACAGATCGGGGGCGATCTTGACCAGGACGGGAACCCGGACCTCGTCGAGTACCGCCTGTAGCACCGGCCGCAGGGATTCGACGGCCTGTAGATCGCGCAGGCCCGGCGTATTGGGCGAGCTGACGTTCACGACGACGAAATCGGCGAGCGGTCCGAGCAGTGCCGCGCTCGTCGCGTAGTCGGCGGCCGCGTCGGCGGGTTCGACGATCTTGGTCTTGCCGATATTGGCGCCGATCGGCACCGTGCTGGTCCGCGCCCGCAGTTGTCCGGCGGCGCGCGCCGCACCGTGATTGTTGAACCCCATCCGGTTGATGAGCGCGTGATCGGCGGGCAGCCGGAACAGCCGAGGCGCCGGATTACCCGGTTGCGCCTGCGCCGTGACGGTGCCGACCTCGGCGAAACCCCAGCCGAGCGGACCCCACACATCGACGCCGTCGGCGTTCTTGTCGAAACCGGCGGCCAGACCGAGCGGTGCGGGGAAGTCGACACCGAACGCGGTGTTGCGCAGGATCGGGTCGTCGGACACCAGCAGCCAGTTCAATACCCAGCGTGCGGGTGCGAAACGCGCTGCCAGGCGCATCGCGGCGAAGACGAGATGATGGATCCGCTCCGGCGGAACCAGGAACATCAAGCGAAGCACCAGTGTGTACATCGGCCGCGTCACATCCCCGGCTCTGACTGGGGTTGCGTCGCCGATTTTCGGCGGCGCAACAACACCCGACGACTCCCGTCGGTGTACGCGCGCACCCGTGAGAGCTCCCAGCCGCCGAATTCGGCCTGGATCGCCAGGCGCATCGACGCGGTGACCCGGTTCACGTCCTTGGGTAGTCGCAGCGGCACATACTCGTAATCGTCGCTGGTGGTCTCCCAGCTCGCCGGTAGTGCCCCGCGGGAGGTGTTCGGCGCCATCTACTGCCCTCTCTTCCGCTCGTCCGCGGGAATCCGCTGCAGACCGTCACCGGTCGCGGATCCGACGAACAGATCACCGGTGCGTTCGTCGACGGTCACCGAATCGGGTTGGCGCACGGTCGGAAAGCGGCCCACTTCCTTCGGTATACCCGTCGACAGATCGAATCCGACGACTTCGTTGCTCTGCGTGCACGTCACCCACACGGTCTCGGACCGTCGATCGTAGGCGAGTGCGTAAGGCGACGATCCTACCGGGAAACGCTGGCGCAGTACGAGAGGTCCGGTCGTGTAGACCAGGAGTTCGCCGCCCGCGGTATCGGTCACGATGATCCGGCCGAAGTGGTCGGCGATCATGTCGGTGGCGCCGTCGCCCGCGCGCAGGGCCAGTCCGAGCCGATCCTTGCCCGGGTCGATCTCGGTGATCGAGGTCTGGCGTCGGTCGAGAACCGTGAGGTGGTCGGGGGTCTGGGCGAGGACGTCGGCCGAAGCCAGACCCGACACGGTCTCCAGCACCTCCCCGGTGGCGGCGAGGGTGCGGACCTTCCCGTCGGCGGTGCCGACGACCAGGGTGCCGTCGGGCCGGTACGCCACCGACCTGACGTCGCCGTCGACGGTGATCTGGGTGCTCACTCCGGTCGCGAGGTCCACGCGCAGGACGCGGTCACGGGCGGGAATCAGGACTTCGCCCGGTTTACCCTGCGCCAGTGCCGTGCCCGGGGCGGGGAGCGCGAGCGGTCTGCCAGCCTGGGCGCCACCCTGGAAATTCGCCGGATCGAGCACGAAGAGCGTGTTCGCATCGAGTGCGACGAGTTGCCCGGTACCCGATTCGGTCAGCAGCGCGCCGACCGGACCGGTGCGGGCCGTCACCTGGCCCGCCGGTTTCACCGTCGTCGCGGGGGCGACCGCGGCGACGGCGGGATCGCGGGTGGGCAGGTCGGGTGTGTCCCCGTCGGAGGAGCATCCGGCCAGCAAAGCCAGTACCGCCGCGCCCACCAGCGCACAGGGAACCGAGCCGCGACGGCGCATCCACCGACTCCTAACTACCGAGGTGACATCCCGAACCGACACCATCTGACCATGTCGGGGCGACACCGTGGCGGACCGGGGTCGGGGCGGTCACGGATTGTCGGTGACCCGCGTTACCTTAAAGTTGGAATACCCGAACGACGCAGTACCGGTCCGATCCGAGCACCAGCCACCGTCACGCGACGCCACCGAGAGGGAGCCACGGTTGAAATCCGACCACCATCCGGAATTCGCCGTCGACGACATCACCGTCGGCCGGTACGCGCACGGATTCGGTACCACGGCCGACGGCAGGCCCTACGCGTTCCGTACGGTCAGGTCCACGCTCACGCTCGAGATCTACCGGGCCGATCTCACCACCGATGTGCCGGGGCCGGAGGACGTGGTCGCGGTGGCCACGGTGCGGGTCACCGATGTCGATCTCGACGACGAACGCAGTGTCGTGGCACTTGTCCGGGATATGATCCCCGACGCCGCGCCGGTCGAATCCGTCGCGGACCGGGACGTCACGACCGTGCGCGCCCTGCTGGGGCGGATCGGATCCGTCATAGATGGTATCTAGGAAGTGATGCGACCCACACGACTCGCCCGATTCGTCCTCGCCGTGGCCGGTGTCCTGGCCGTGGTCTCGGCCTGCGACTCCAGTTCGGACGAGGCGTCCGTCGACGCCGCGCGTTCGCGCGCCAACCAATCGCTGTCCTCGTCGGTGGCGGCGTCGTCGAGCGCGGCGCATCCGCCGTTGCCGTCGGCGGCGCAACTCGACGCGCAGATCAAGCGGGCGCTGGATCCGGCGCTGCCCGACAGCGAACGTACCGATCTGATCGAGGACGGCAACGTCTTCAAGGACGCCATCCCCGATATGTACAAGGCGTTGCAGGACAATCCGCGCGCCATCTACGGCGTGACCGATCCGGTGTTCGACAATCGCGACGGCACGCTGACCGCGACCATGCGTTTGGACAAGGACGGCAGCGGCACCGTCATCCGCACCACCATCGTGCATTTCGTGCTGATCGACGGCAAATGGAAGATCTCGAGGACCGATCTGTGCGGCATCCTGCGCTCGGCCGACTACCGCACCCCGGCCTGCGGATAGCCCAGTGATGGTGAATCTGCGGGTTCGGTCGCGTTCGGCGTCCTCGTCGTCGGCGGGACCGGATTCGAAATCCCTGCGCTGGGGATATTTCGTCTACCGCAACCGCTATCTGGTGCTGGCCGTCTTCGTGCTCACGGTGCTGCTGTCGGGCTGGTACGGACGTGACCTGGCCGGACGGTTGACACAGGAGGGCTGGTTCGACGAGAGCAGCGAATCGGTGGCCGCGTCGAAGATCGCCGACGACACCTTCGGCCGCGATACCGACAGCGACCTGATCCTGCTCTACACCGCGCCCGAGGGCGCGACGGTCGACGATCCCGAGGTCCGCGCGGCCGTCACCGGCGCGCTGGCCGGGTTGCTCGCCGAGTATCCAGATCGAATCCTGAAGATCGACAGCTATTGGGACAGCCCGTTCGCCGCCAATGCCACCGACGCCACGCGTAAGCACGCCTTCGCGAGCGTGGGATTGCGGGGCGAAGGCACCGCGACCGTCGAGAACTACGCGGCGATCAAGGACGATCTGGGCGCGGGCGGTCCCGGCACGGGCCCGGGCGGCACCACCGTGCAGACGGCCGGATTACAGCCGATCCTGGCCGGTCTGAACACCGGGATGCAGAACGATATCCACCGGGCCGAACTCATCGCGTTGCCACTGGTGGCGATCCTGTTGTATTTCGTCTTCGGCGGCATGGTCGGCGCGCTGCTGCCGGTGCTGATCGGCGGGATGACCATCCTCGGCACCGCGGGCATCATGCGGGTGCTGACCGGGATCATCGACGTGAACGTCTTCGCCAGTACCGTCATGACCCTGGTCAGTCTCGGTCTGGCGATCGACTACGGATTGTTCACGGTGACCAGATTCCGCGAGGAGATCGCCGCGGGCCGCACCGTGGAGGAGGCCACCGCGCGCACCGTGGCGACGGCGGGACGCACCGTGATGTTCTCCGCCGGGATCATCGCCATCAGTCTCGCCGCGCTGTTCATCTTCCCCAACGGTGTACTCAGATCGGTGCCCTACGGCGGTATCAGTTCGGTGCTGCTGGCCGCGTTGCTCTCGGTGACGGCGCTGCCCGCGGCGCTCGGTATCGCCGGTCGCCGTATCGATTTCCTCGGCTGGAAGCGATTCTCGCGGACCAAGACCGAGGAGCAGATCGACGCCGGATTCTTCTCCCGGCTCGCTCGCTGGGCGATGCGGCGGCCGTGGGCGGTGACGATTCCGATCGTGCTGGCGCTGCTCGCGCTCGCGATCCCGTTCCGGCATATCGAATTCGGCGGTATCAGCGAGAAGTACCTGGCCTCCGAGAACCCGGCCAGGATCGCCCAGGAACGATTCGACGAACTGTTCCCGAGTTTCCGCACCGAACCGCTGAAACTGGTGATCGTCGGCGCGAATCCGCAGCAGCTCAGCGATATCCGCTATGAGGCCAACCAGGTGCCCGGACTCACCGGGCGTTTCGAACCCAGTGCCACGACCAAGGACGGCGTGAACGTCCTCAACGCCGGGCTCGGCGACAAACGCGACGCCGACCGCGTGATCGACGCGTTGCGCGCGATACCGGAACCACCCGGTGTCGAGGTGATGGTCGCCGGGGTGCCCGCGTTGGAACGTGACAGTATCAACGGACTGCTCGAGGGGCTGCCGTTGCTGGTGGCGCTGCTGGCACTGGCCGCGTTGCTGCTGATGTACGCGGCGTTCCGGTCGATCATCCTGGCGCTCAAGGCCGTGGCGATGAGCGCGTTGAGTCTCGTCGCGACGTTGGGCGTGCTCACCTGGATCTTCGTGGAGGGGCACGGATCGGAACTCTTCCACTTCACGCCGGGTCCGCTGATGTTCGCGGTGCTGGCCCTGATCGTCACCGTGGTGTTCGGTCTGTCCACCGACTACGAGGTGTTCCTGCTGTCCCGGGTCGCGGAGGCCAGAGCGGGCGGGGCCGATCCGCCCGAGTCGATCCGCTACGGCATCGCCCACACCGGCGGCGTGATCACTTCTGCCGCAGCGATTCTCATCGTGGTCACCGGCGCGTTCGGGTTCTCCGACCTCGTGCTGATGAAGTACATCGCCTATGGCATGATCGCCGCGCTGATCCTCGACGCCACGGTGATCCGCATGCTGCTGACACCGGCGGTGCTCAAACTGATCTGGCGCTGAGGAGATCTGCCGTGCGAATCGCCAAGGGCGCAGCCCTGTTCCTGATGTTCCTGCTGGAACTGGGGGTGATCGCGGGCGCGGCGGTCTGGGGTTTCACCCTGGACGGCGCGCCGGTGCTGCGGATCGTCGCCGGAGTGGTCGCGCCACTGCTGTTCATCATGATGTGGGCGCTGTTCGGAGCGGCCCGCGACGCACGCTTCCGGCTGCGCGGGCCGTGGCGAATCGCGTTGGAGATCATCTGGTTCGGCGGCGGAGCCGTCACCTGGGCCGTCGCTGTCTCCACCGTGGCCGGGCTGGTGTTCTTCGCGCTGTGGGCCGCCGACGCGGTCGCGCGATACGCGCTGGAGGGAAGTCTGATCGTCGAGACCGGCGCACGCCGACCGGCCGAGGTGCTGTGATCCGGGCGATGCCCGGAATTCCTCAGCGCCGTACCGGAAGGACGAGCTGAGCGCCCGTCACCGGGTGGTCGATGACTTCGACCGGATGCTGATAGACGCGGGTGAGCAGTTCGGTGGTGAGCACTTCGCGCGGCGGACCGTCGGCCGCGACGCGGCCCGATTCGAGGACGGCGACGCGGTCGGCGTAGGCGGCCGCGATACCGAGATCGTGCAACACCACGACGACCGCGGCACCCGCCGCGGCCCTGGCCGACGCCAGGCGCAGCACCGACTCCTGGTGGCCGAGATCGAGCGCGGCGGTCGGTTCGTCGAGCAGCAGTGTCGCGGTGTCCTGGGCGAGTACGCGCGCCAGCGCGACACGGGCCCGCTCACCACCGGACAGCGTCGGAAACGCCCGCGCCGCGAGATGTTCGACATCGGCGGCGGCCAGCGCCGCGCGGATCTGTTCGTCGTCGTGCGCGTCGCGTTCGGTGCGTGCCCACGGCGCCCTGCCCATCGCGACGACTTCGCGGGCGGTGAAAGGGAATCCGACGGTGTGACTCTGCGGCAGCACCGCGCGTCGGCGCGCCATATCCAGCGGCGTCCACCGATCGAGCCCTCGCCCGTCGAGTTCCACGACACCCTCGGTGGGTGCGAGTTCACCGGCGAGCGCGGCCAGTAGCGTCGATTTGCCCGCGCCGTTGGGCCCGACGAGCGCCACCACCTGCCCGGCGACCACCTCGAAATCCACGGTGTCGAGTACCCGCCGCGTCCGCGATTCCGCGCGCCGATCGACGCTGACCCCGGCCGAGCGCAGTGTCACCGTGCCCGGTGCCGGTGCCGTCGGCAGCTCGTGCACCCGGCCGAATACGCCGAGGCTCCCTCTGAGCACGCTCACGCCCAGCCTCCCGCGCGTGCCCTGGTCCGGCGCAGCAGCCAGAAGAAGAACGGGCCGCCGATCAGCGAGGTCAGCATGCCCAGCGGCAGATCCGCGTTGTCGACCAGGGATCGGGCGGCCACATCGGCGGCGAGCAGCACGACCGCGCCCAGTATCGCGCTGAGTGGGATGAGCACCCGATGTGCCGGTCCGACCAGCATCCGGACCACGTGCGGCACGATCAGCCCGACGAACAGGATGATCCCGGTGAACGCGACGCCCGCCGTGGTCAGGACCGCGACGATGACGATCACATTGCGGCGCAGCCGTTCCACGTCGACGCCGAGATGACGGGCGGCCGATTCGCCGAGCGCGAGCAGGTCGAGCCTGGGTGCGACGAGGATCGCGGCGGCCACCCCGGCGAAGGCCAGCGGCGTGACCACGCCCACCGCCTGCCAGGTGGCGCCGTTGAGACTGCCCAGCTGCCAGAACACGATCTGATCGCGTGCCGCGGGGGTGGCGACGAACAACAGGAACGCGATCAGCCCGCCCGCGAACGCGTTGATCGCGACACCGGTGAGGACCAGGGTCACCACTTCGGTCCGTCCGCCCGAGCGTGACAGCGCGTAGACGAGCGCGGTGGTGATCAGTCCGGCGACGAAGGCCGCCGCCGCCACCGACCAGGCCGCGACGAACGCGCCGCCGACCACGATGACCGTGCCCGCGCCGACCGCGGCTCCGGCCGAGACGCCGATCACTCCCGGTTCGGCCAGCGGATTCGCGAAGACGCCCTGGAGCAGCGCGCCCGCGGTGGCCAGGGCCGCGCCGACCAGCATCGCGAGCACGACACGCGGGAACCTGACCTCCCAGAGCGTCACCTCGCCCGCGGGATGGGCGGGCATCGGACCCCAGTCCAGCCCGATGCGGTGCAGCACACTGCCCGCGACCTCGAGCGGTGTCGTCGGCACCTGACCGATCGCGGCCGAGGCCAGCGCCAGCAGCACCAGGGTGGTCACCGATACCGCGAAGACGATCGTGACGCGGGACCGACCCCGGGATTTCGGGGGAGCTGCCGCGGGTTCGGGATCGCGGTCGGTCGTGACGGTCGTCGACACCGCTGCGGCGTCGGGCCGCGGGGTCTCGCCGACCCGGCTACCGCGATCGGGTCCCGCTGAAGCGGCTTCGATCATGCGGGGCGGGCGCCGTACACGGCGTCGCTGAGCGCGGCGACGACGCGGCCGGTATTCGGACCGAAGCTGAGCAGGACCGAGTCGGCCATATCGATGACCCGCCTGTTGCGGCCCGCCGGGGTCTGCGCGATCCCGGGGACCTTCTCGAGTCCGTCGATACCGCCGACCGAGGTGAGCCCGTCGGACATGACGAGCAGGACGTCGGGCGCGGCGCTGATCATCGCCTCGGAGGTGATCGCGGTGAACGGCTCCTTCAGTCCGGCGGCGGTGCCCGCGTCGTTCGCCCCGAGTGCGGCGATCAGGGCATCGGCGCCCGAACCCGGTCCGGCGATCATCGTGATGGCGGTACTGCGCAGGTAGAGGAAGGCGATGTTGGGGGGTGTGTCCTGCTCGGGCACCGCCGCGCTCGCCGCGGCGATCTCTTCGGTCGTGCGCTGAGCCAGCGCCTGTCCGGCCGCGGGCACACCGAGGGCGCCCGCCACGGCCTGGATCTGCGGGACGACACCCTCCATGGTTCGCTGCGGATCGAAGTAGACCACCGTCACACCGGCGGCCTTCAACTGTTCGCGGACAGCGGGCGCCGCACTGGTCGTGTCGGTGAGGAATACCGTCGGCCGCAGCGCCAGCACGGATTCCACATTCAGCGAGCCGTTGCCGCCGGTGACGTTGGGCACCTGCGCCACGGCGGGGAAGGCGGCGGCGGTGCTGCGGCCGACGAGTTTCGGACCGAGCCCCAACGCCCACACGGTCTGCGCGAGGGTGCCGTAGCGGTCTGCCGCGATGATGCGATCGGCGGAGGTGACGGTGACTTCCCCGCCGTCGAAGGAACGCACCGTCGCGGGCAGGGTCGGCGTCGGCGCCGGTCCGATCGGTACCGGATCCTGATTCTGGATCACGGCGGTGGTCGGACCGGCCTGCCCGGAACCGGTCGCCGAACTGTCGGTGCCACAGGCCGCGGAACCGATGAGCAGGACCAGTGCGAGTACCGCGACGACCGACCTCGGCAGGCCGGATCGGGCGCTGCGGGTGCCCCGCGCCGGGACGAACGGAACTCCTGGACTCGCACTCATGTAGGCAAGCCTAATCCGCGTCATTCCGCGCGTGCGCTCACGTCGTCCAGTGCCGCCGCGATGGCCCTTGGCAGCTCCAGGGTCTCGGCGGCCATCACCCCGGTCAGCTGTCCGATATCGCGGGCGCCGACGAACATGCTCGCGATGCCGACCCGGTCCCGGATCCAGGCGAGTGCCACCGCGAGCGGGGACGTGCCGAGACCGTCGGCCGCGGTGACCAGCGCGTCGACCACCCGGGTGGCGCGATCGTCGAGCCGCAGCCGGATCTCGGCGGCGGTCGCCTCGTCCGCGCCGCGCGAATCGGCGGGAACACCGTTGCGGTATTTGCCGGTCAGGATGCCGCCGGACAGCGGCGCGGTCGCTATGACGCCGACACCGTGGTGGCGCGCGGCCGGAACGAAATCGTCCTCCGCCTCCCTGGCCAGCAGCGAGTACGCGGTCTGCGCGACGACGACCGGCGCGATCGCCGCCAGGCTCGCCAACTGCCACGCGCCGAATCCGCTGACGCCCGCGTAGCGGACCCGCCCGGACCGCACGGCGTAGTCGAGGGTCGCGGCGATCTCGTCGAGCGGGGTGCGCGGATCCCAGGCGGCGACGGTCCAGATATCGAGGTGGTCGGTGCCGAGGTCGAGCAGGGTCCGGTCCAATTGACGCAGCAGGGTCCGGCGCGAGGCGTCGATCGTCGGTCGCGTGGTCTCGGGGGTCGGCACCCCCGATTCCAACTCGACCAGGGGCGCGTCGATCTGCGCGACCACTCCGGCGCTGCCGCTGAGGACGAATTCGTCGCGGCCGATCACATCGCCGAACAGATCGGCGAGTATTCGTTGCGCGATACCGCCGGAGTAGGCGGGTGAGGTCTCGACCAGGGTGCCGCCCGCTTCCGCGAACGCGACCAATTGTCCGGCGGCGTCGTCGGAATCCGTCTGCGAACCCCAGGTGTGGGTCGCCAGTCCGATCCGGGACACCCGAAGGCCGCTGCAACCGACCGTCCGCTGTTCCATCACCGTGTCCGCGCATTCGTCACGGCGCCAAGAGTAATGCGCGGCGCACCCCGAAGTCCGTCTCCTGTCGCGCGGCGGGCCGAGGAAACCGGGACTCTCGGCAGGGTTCGGCGGTGAGCCACAGTGTGAGCAGCGGTTTTACCGAGTCGTCCCCGACCGCGGTGACGGTGGGCGCGTCGCGACGCGCCGATATCGGGTGGTGCGCGCATCGATGACGGTCGCGCGGCCGTCGACCGATATTCGCGGGGTATTCGCGGCCGCCGGATCCGAGGACACGCCCGGGGGGCGGATGGGCAGCTCCGGCATGTACTGTCGCTGCGGGATTGCGCCGGTGCTCACACCGGCTCGATCACACGGTTGACCAATTGCTTACTCGGAACAGATATTTCGGGCACCGGGTAGAACAGGTGCGAGGCGGGCCGCGAGCGGCCGAGTACCGCGCGGAACGGAGGAGACCAGTGGGCGAGTCGATGACCTGGGTACAGGCGCTGATACTTGGCCTGGTCCAGGGCCTCACCGAATTTCTCCCGGTGTCCTCCTCCGCGCATCTGCGCATCGTGTCGGCGGTGTTCTTCGGCGACGACGCGGGCGCGTCCTTCACCGCCGTCACCCAGCTCGGCACCGAAGCGGCGGTCCTGGTGTACTTCGCCAAGGACATCGCGCGGATCGTGCGCGCCTGGTTCAGCACCATTGCCATGCGGCTGCGGGAACGGTCGGGACAGACCGTGCCGCTGTCGGAGCAGCCGACGCGGAAATTGCCCGTCATCACCGGCGATTACGCGGCCGACTTCCGCAACGACGAGGATTCGCAGCGCGAACTCGACTACCGCATCGGCTGGTACGTCATCATCGCGACCATTCCGATCGGCGTCATCGGATTCGTGTTCAAGGATCAGATCCGCACCGGCGCGCGCAATCTGTGGCTGGTGTCGTTCATGCTCATCGCCTTCGCGCTGGTGATCGCGGCCGCCGAGTACTACGGCCGCAAGAACCGCCCGATCGAGCAGTTGACCACCCGCGACGGCCTCGTCATGGGTCTGGCCCAGTGCCTGGCACTCATACCGGGGGTATCCCGCTCCGGCGCCACCTCCTCGGCGGGCCTTTTCCTCGGGCTCGAACGCGAAGCGGCGGTGCGGTTCTCGTTCCTGCTCGCGATCCCGGCGGTGACGGCTTCGGGTCTGTTCAGTCTGCCCGACGCCTTCGAACCCGCAGGTGAGGGTCTCAACGCCAGTGGCGCGCAGTTGCTGGTCGCGACGCTGGTGGCCTTCGCGGTCGGCTACGCGTCGGTGGCATGGCTGCTGAAGTTCGTAGCGCGGTATTCGCTGAACTGGTTCGGCGCTTACCGAATCGTGCTCGGCTTGATCATCATGGGTCTGCTCGCGGGCGGGGTGGTGTCGGCGACGTGAGTACCGCCACGGCGATCCGACCGCACCCCGCCGCGCCGATTAGGCTGTACCGATGACGGTGATCCTGCTGCGGCACGGCGTGTCCACATCGAACACCGCCCGCACTCTCGCAGGTCGCAGCGCCGGGGTCGAACTGACCGAGCGAGGCAGCGAGCAGGCACGGGCTGTGGCCGAACGTCTCGCGGGGCTGCCGATCGAGTACATCGTGCACTCACCGCTGTTGCGCTGTCAGCGAACAGTCGGGCCGCTCGCCGAGAAGTTCGGGCTGGAACCGGAGTACGACGACCGCATCATCGAAGTCGACTACGGCGACTGGACCGGCAAGCCGATCGCGGATCTGCTCACCGAACCGCTGTGGAAGGTCGTGCAGCAACACGCCTCCGGCGCGGTGTTCCCCAACGGGGAGGGTTTGGCGCAGGTGCAGTCCCGCGCGGTGGCCGCGATCCGCGAACGTGAGCGCGCCTACGCCGAGAAACACGGCCGTGACGTGCTGTGGGTGGCCTGCACGCACGGTGACGTGATCAAGTCCGTGCTCGCCGACGCGTTCGGGATCCATCTCGACGGATTCCAGCGCATCGTGGTCGAACCCGCGTCGATCAGTGTGATCCGCTACACGCCGACCGCCCCCTATGTGTGGCGGCTCAACGACACCGGGGCGGATCTGAGCGCGCTGGCTCCACCGGAACGTCACGGCGGTTCGGCACCCGCCGCGACGAGCGGCCCGGTTCCCGGCGGAGAGATAAGCGGCGACTCCGGTGCGGATAATGGGAATGCGAAGCAATGAGATTGCTTCTCAACGTATGAGTGGCGTGTGGGAACACCGGGCGCCGTGGGTAGTCGATCAGGGTCACGTATCAGGAGGTGCAGATGGCACGAGAAATCCATGTATTTCGCACCCCCGATCGTTTCGTCGCCGGGACCG
This sequence comes from Nocardia noduli, assembly GCF_019038455.1. NCBI lineage: Bacteria > Bacillati > Actinomycetota > Actinomycetes > Mycobacteriales > Nocardiaceae > Nocardia > Nocardia noduli. The sequence continues at coordinate 35,311 of NZ_JAFMPL010000025.1, read as the reverse complement.
TCGGTGAGCCGGGCGATCGCGCGTTCTATCTCCAAGCCGTGCAGGAGCCGAGGGTGGTGAGCGTGCTGCTGGAGAAGCAGCAGGTGAAGGTACTCGCCGACCGGATGGGTCTGCTCCTGGACGAGGTCGCGCGCCGTTTCGGTGCCACCGTGCCGCCGCAGGCCGAGGACGTCAGCGACGTCGACCCGTTGGTCACGCCGATCGACGCCGAATTCCGGGTCGGCACCATGGGCCTGGGCTGGGACGCCGACGCGGGCGCGGTGGTGGTGGAACTGCTCGCCATCACCGAGACCGAGGTCGACGAATCGGTCGTGCTCGACGACACCGAAGAAGGACCGGACGCGGTACGGGTCTTCCTGACCCCCATCCAGGCACGGGAATTCGCGCTGCGCTCGACCCGCGTGATCGCGGCCGGACGTCCGCCGTGCCCGCTGTGCGGTGAACCGCTGTCGTCGCGGGGACACATGTGTGTGCGCACCAACGGGTACAAGCGCGGCGAGATCTTCGGCACGGCCGAGCTAGAGGAGTAGTGCGTGGCCGTCGAGCAGGAGCGAAGCGACCGGGCGGGCGCCGTCGACGGGGCGCGGCTGCGTACCGGGGAGATGACGGTGATCGGACGGGTCAACGTCGCCAGTAACGTCACGCTGGTCTGCGATATCGACGACGGCGCGGATTCCGGACCGCTGCGCGTGGTGTACAAACCGGTGCGCGGCGAACGCCCGCTCTGGGATTTCCCCGACGGCACGCTCGCGGGTCGCGAAGTGGGCTCCTACCTGGTCTCCGACGCGCTGGGCTGGGAGGTCATCCCGGAGACGATCCTGCGTGACGGCCCGTACGGGCCGGGCATGGTGCAGCGCTGGATCGAATCGGCGGACAACCACACCGACCGCGGCGACCGGCTCGACCTGGTCGACCTGTGCGCTCCCGGCGCTGTCCCCGAGGGTTTCACCGAAGTGCTGCGTGCACTGGACGGCGCGGGCGAGGAGGTCTCGCTCATCCACGCCGACGACCCGCGACTACAGCGGATGGCGGTGCTCGACGTCCTGATCAACAACGCCGACCGCAAGGGCGGTCACGCGCTCGAGGGCCGCGACGGACAGGTCTACGGGGTCGACCACGGTATCTGCCTGCACACCGAGGACAAACTGCGCACCGTGCTGTGGGGATGGGCGGGCGCCACGGTGCCGGACGGATTGCTCGCCGATATCGAGACCTTCGCCGAGATCCTGCCCGGCCCGGTCGCGGACGCGCTGTCACCGCATATCACCGACGCCGAGATCGACGCCCTCGTCGCGCGCACCGAGGATCTGCTCGAACACCGCACGATGCCGTTGCCGCACAGCGCCCGCCCGATACCCTGGCCCGCTTTCTGAATCGCGGCAGTCTGTGCACGCATGCGCGGACTGCCGTTCGGTCCAGCGGTGGGCGTACCCGTTCGCCCGCGAAGCGCAGGAAGCCGACCGGCTCCGTATCGGAGTCCGCTGTGCGACCCCGGGGTATCGGCGCGGTCTCCGACCCGATACCCTCGCGTGGCGCGGGTCACCCTCCGAAGGGTTGCGAGTGGCCCGGGTCTGCGGCAATTTGGTGGCATCCGTTTCGCGTCGTGCCGGGCAGATTTCGGACCGGTCGGTCGACAATTTCCGCAGGTCCCGCGATTTTCGGTTCCTCGGGACCTCAACAGTTGACATCCCGGAAACATGGCGCATTCACGCAGGTCCGCGCCGACGTTCCGCGGGTGCGTCGGCACGTCCGGGCCGGGGCGGCAGGTGATGACCGCGACCACACCTTTACCCTCGAATCATGCAGTCCTGGTCCGATACCGCCCTCCCGTCCGTTCCCGGAACAGGTCCGCCCTTGCGGTTGTACGACACCGCCGACCGGCAGGTTCGCCCGGTCACCCCCGGCCCGACGGCCACGATGTACGTCTGCGGGATCACCCCGTACGACGCCACGCACCTCGGGCACGCCGCCACCTACCTCGCCTTCGATCTGGTCAACCGCCTCTGGCGCGACGCGGGCCACGATGTGCACTACGTGCAGAACGTGACCGACGTGGACGATCCGCTGTTCGAACGCGCCGCCCGCGACGGCATCGACTGGCGCGACCTGGGCGCCCGCGAGATCGATCTGTTCCGTGAGGACATGTCGGCACTGCGGGTCATCCCACCGCGCGAGTACATCGGCGCGGTCGAATCGGTGGACGAGGTCGTCGAACTGGTCGAGAAATTGCTCGCCTCGGGCGCCGCGTACATCGTCGACGACACCGAATACCCGGATATCTACTTCCGCGTCGATGCCAACGAGCAGTTCGGCTACGAGTCCGGTTACGACCGGGCCACCATGGAACGACTGTTCGCCGAGCGCGGCGGCGACCCCGACCGCCCCGGCAAACACGACACCATCGACGCCCTGCTGTGGCGCGCGGCCCGCCCGGACGAGCCGTCGTGGCCCGCCCCCTTCGGCGCGGGCAGGCCCGGTTGGCATATCGAATGCGCGGCGATCGCCCTGAACCGGATCTCCACCGGATTCGACATCCAGGGCGGCGGCAGCGATCTGATCTACCCGCATCACGAATACTCGGCCGCGCACGCCGAAGCGCTGGAGACCGGACGCCGCTTCGCACGCCACTACGTACACGCCGGACTCATCGGGCTCGACGGCGAGAAGATGTCCAAATCCAAGGGCAATCTGGTGTTCGTCTCCAAGCTGCGCCGCGCGGGCACCGACCCCGACGCGATCCGCCTGGGACTGTTCGCGGGCCACTACCGGCAGGACCGGATGTGGACCGACGAGGTGCTCGCCGACGCCGAGCGCCGCCTCGACCTCTGGTGTCGCGCTTCGACGTTACCCACCGGACCCGCGGCCGCCGACACCGTCGCCCGGCTGCGCCAACACCTCGCCGACGATCTGGACACCCCCAAGGCGCTTGCCGCCGTGGACAACTGGGCCCAGCAGGCACTCGAATACGGCGGCCCCGATACCGACGCCCCCCGGGCGATCGCCACCGCGGTGGACGCGCTCCTGGGCATCCGCCTCTGATCCCGAACACACCGACCCGGACCGCGGCGACGGTCCGGGTAGCGAAACCGGTCACCATCCAGCTCCGAACTCGGTACCCACTGGAACATCCGCTGGCATCGGCCATCGTGCGGCACGCCGAGAGTTCCGGCGCGGGGGAGTACTCAGCGACGGCATTCGAGAATGTGCCCGGCCACGGTGCGATCGCCACGGTCGACGGTCGCCGCGTCGCGGTCGGCAACCGGCGTCTGCTCGATCGGGAGGGCGTCGACGTCACCGCGCTCACCGCCGAATACGACCGCCGCGCCGACGGTGGACATACGGCCGTGCTGGTCGCGGTGGACGGTGTCGCCGCCGCGATCGTCGTGCTCGCCGACGCGCCACGCGTTCGGACTCACCTTGCGCCCGGAGATCGCGGCCATGGCCATGTCGGGGTCGAGCGTGATCGTCGCCCTCAACGCCGTGTCACTGCGGCGGCTTCGCCTCCCGGATCCGCGCGGCGACCGTCCCGTCACCACAGCCGACCGGCATGCCGGATGACATCGATGATCAGCCCCAGTCCCAAGAGCGCGAACAGGATGCGGACCGACAGCGGACCGAAACGACTGAAGAACCGGACGACGCCGCGATAGACGCGCCGCGCGCGCGGTGACCGGCGCACCGACAGCAGCAGTACCAGCAGTGGTGGTACCAGGGCCAGCGCGCAGTAGACGACGATGATCAGCGGCCACAGCGGGGGATGCCTGGCCGAAATCATCGCGAGTGCGGCCAGGTAGGGGACCGCCGTCGGAGCCTGCGCCAGCCCGATCGCCACGCCCATCAATCCGAGCACCCACGGCCGTCGCCGTACTTCCTTGGCCCAGGCGGGCGGTTCGGCGTTCGCCGTGACCCGCACACACGCGAGCCCGATCAGGGTCAGGCCGATGACCAGTTCACCCCAGTACCGCAGTGTCGGTGTGAGTTCGAAATCCACGAGATCGGTGAGGAAGGTGATGCCGAGTACCGTGCACAGCCCGAAGGTCGTGGTGACCGCGAACACCCCGCCGAGGAAACTGGCTCCGCCCGGTATCGGTGACCGTCTCGCCAGTCTGCTGTCGGCCACGACCGCGGTCGTCACTCCTACCAACAGCACATCGAGGGAGTCGAGGAAGGCGAAGCCCGCGAGGGCCAGGAGAAGAGTGAGCATGGCCCGGCCAGCCTATGTGAGACGCCCCGGGCGGGAAATCGCGTTCCGGGGTGCGTTCGGCCGGGCCGCACAGGCAATACCGGTAACCAAATGAGTGCGGAATACCCCTCTGTCGCGGGATTCGATCCCGTCTTCCTTCGATGTTCCGGTATCCGAGCGCGCCGGATGTGAGCCGATAATCGGGTGTGAAATGGCCTGATGTGTTCTCTCTGCATTCAGCGCGGCAGAATGTGGCAAAGCCGGAAATGCGGACAGTAAAGTTTGCTGTGGATACGCTCGTGGGTGTGGTGTCTGTGCCGGCTCCGATGCTGGCGACCGCTGGGCGGCCGCCCGACGACCCCGGTCGATGGGCGATCGAACTGAAATGGGACGGCATCAGGGCGATCATGCGATCCGCCCGGGGAGGCTGTCGGTTCTACGGCAGGAACGGGCGCGATATCAGCGGATCATTTCCGGAACTGGTCGCGGCGCTGGGATCGGTGCTCGGCGGACGCGATGTGCTGGCCGACGGCGAGATCGTCGCACCCGACCGCAGCACCGGCGCGCCGTCGTTCGCGCGATTGCAGCGGCGGATGCACGTCGCTGATCCGAAACCCGATCTGCTGCGCGAGTTTCCCGTGGAATACCTGGCCTTCGATGTGCTCGAGATCGACGGGGATCCGGTGATGGGATCGCCGTATCTGGCACGTCGCGAACACCTCGACACCCTCGGACTGTCCGGTCCCCGGGTGCGTACCCCGCCGTTCTGGTCGGATGTCGACGCCGCGACCATGCTCGCCACGGCAGGCGAACACGGCCTGGAAGGTATCGTCAGCAAACTCGTCACCTCCGTGTACCGTCCCGGCACTCGATCGCCCGCGTGGATAAAGACCGCCCTGCGGCGCACCACGGAGGCCATCGTGGCGGGCTGGCTGCCAGGTTCCGGACGGTTATCGACGACCTTCGGCTCGGTCGTCCTCGGAGCCCACGACGATGCCGGGCGACTCGTGCATATCGGGAATGTCGGCACCGGGTGGACGATGTCGGATCGCCGCACCCTGCAAGCGCGCCTGGACCGGCTCGCTCGATCCGACAGTCCCTTCGATATCGATCCACCGAAACCCGTTGCCCGCGTCGCGCATTGGGTGACCCCGAGTATCGTCGCCGATATCGAGTACCGGGAAGCGAGCCGCGACGGCCTACGTCACCCGAGCTGGCGCGGGATACGGATCGACAAGACCCCCGACGACGTGAAATGGCCCGTATAGCATCGGAGTTCGCTCGAAGAAGGTCTCCCTCAGCCTGCGGGCTTTCCGGCGCGCGTCACAGGCGTGGAGTCCGACGGCGGCCCCTGTGTTCCCCGACCGAGCGTGTCCGCGAGTGCACCCAGCAGTTCCACCTGGCGTTCCGGATGAACGGAGGCCAGGTTGAGCGTGATGTGCATGTCGTCGGCCCCGATCTTCGCGGCCCGGTCGAGGTCCGCGAGTACGGCGTCGATGAACATGGTCGGGCTGTCGGGTTCACCGCCGGGGTAGAGCTGGAAGGTGTTGACGACGACGGTTCCGCTACCTCCCGCGTCCCGATACCAGCCGACTCTGGTGCGGGTCTCGTCCCAGTCCAGCGCGACGGTGACGAATCCGTCCGCGAGGGTCGCCGCCCGTTCGATCGTCGAGCGGACCATCGCGCCGAAATACAGCGGGATCGTGTCCGCCCACGGTTTGGGGCCGACCGCGGCGTTCGGAATGCGGTAATACGCGCCGTCGAACTCCACCGGGTCGCTGCGCCAGCAGGCGCGCATCGCCGCGACGTGCTCGACGAACCCGGCACCGCGGCGATCGAGCGGAACACCCGCCGCCTCGAATTCTTCCGGGATCATCCAGGACGAGTCGGCCGTGCCTCCGCCGCCCTGTCCGATACCGGCGTCGAGTCGACCTCGGGACAGACGATCGAGGGTGGCGAGTCTGCGCGCGAGCACGATCGGTGGCTGGAAGATCGAGTTCACGACTCCGGACATCACGCGGATCCGGTCGGTGTGCGCGGCGGCCCACGTCAGGGCCTCCAACGGATCCCACACGTGCGATTCGGGCAGGCCGTCCTTGAGTGCCGTGGTCGGCGACACCGGCATGAGAAGCCGTTCGCTGACCGACACGGCGTGATAGCCGAAGCGCTCTGCCGCGCGGGCCACCAGGGTGATCGCGTCGGGACCGGCGTGCGGGCCGAAAGTCGGCAGGCCGATACCAATTCTCGGAACGTTCATCGTGATTCTCCGCTTCGGTGGGATGTGGGCGTCCTGAGCGTCGCCCCTATCGAGGTCGGAACGAACCCGCGAAACTTGCGCCGATCGAATTCGAGGCGGATGTCAAGATCGATGCGGCCGCTACGACTCATCGGTGAGCGGGGCCGTCGGGGCACCGCATCGGCAAGGGAAGAGACACGATGAAGTTCATGCTGATCATGCATATGAATCCGCTGATCTGGGACGCGCTCACAGACGCCGAGCGCCAGGAGGTCATGAGCGGGCACGGCGCGTTCATGGACACCATCAAGGAGTCCGGGGAGATGCTCGGCACCGCCGCGTTGGCCGATATCTCCGACACTGTCGTTGTCGGCGTCAGGAACGGTGCGCGGACGGTGACCGACGGCCCCTACCTGGAGGCCAAGGAGCACCTGGGCGGCTATTACCTGGTCGAGTGCGAGAGCCGGGAGCGCGCGCTGGAACTGGCCGGGATGATCCCGGACGCCGCGGTGGAAGGACTCGGCATAGAGGTGCGCCAGGTGGTCTTCTCCAGTGATCGGGCCGATCTGGACATGCCGTGAAGTTCTTGCTGAACGTGTACCTGGACGCGGTGGACCCGGACGCACCGGCCGTGCCGCACCGCGTCCGTGCCGCCGACGACGAGGAGTTCGCCGCCACGGTGGCGAGGTCGGGCGAACTGGTCGACGCACACGTGTTCGCCGACCCGTCGACGAACACGGTCGTCCGATCCCGCGACGGCGCTCTGCTCGTCTCCGACGGACCGTACGTCGGGGCGACCTACGCGACGAGCTGCTACGTGCTCGGCTGCGAGGATCTCGCGCGTGCGGTGGAACTGGCCGCCTCGCATCCGGCGACGCGACTGCACGCGGTGGAGATACGGCCGCTGATGAGCGCCGCGGGCTGGGAGATGTGACGGTGGCCCCCGAGGATCTGGGAATCCTGCTGCGCGAGCTGGCGCCGCGGGTCCTCGGGGCGCTGCTGCGTCGATACGACGCGTTCGACACCTGCGAGGACGCCGTCCAGGAAGCGCTGGTGGCGGCCGTGAAGCAGTGGCCGGTCGACGGGACGCCCGAGGACCCGCGGGCCTGGCTGGTCACGGTCGCCTCCCGCCGAGTGGTCGACCACGTCCGCAGTGAACAAGCGCGTCGCCGACGCGAGGAGGTCGCCGCCGTCCGCGACGGCCCGGAAGCGCTTCTCGCCCCACCACCCGACGAAACCGGTCCCGGCGACCGCGACGACACGCTGACCCTGCTGTTCCTGTGTTGCCATCCGACGTTGACCGAAGCGTCGCGGATCGCGCTCACCCTGCGCGCGGTCGGTGGACTCGGAACCGCCGAGATAGCGCGTGCCTTCCTCGTGCCGGAGGCGACGATGGGACCGCGGATCAGTCGCGCCAAACAGCGGATTCGGGCCGCGGGGTCGAGCTTCCGGATGCCCGAGGGTGAGGAATACGCCGAACGGTTGGGCGCCGTCCTGCACGTGCTGTATCTGATCTTCAACGAGGGCTACACCGCGAGTTCCGGCCCCGATCTGCGGCGCGACGACCTGACCTCCGAGGCGATCCGACTCACCCGCGCGGTGCACCACGCACTCCCCGACGACGGCGAGGTGGCGGGCCTCCTCGCGTTGATGCTGATGACCGACGCACGCCGACAGGCACGCGTCGACGCCGACGGCGGTCTGATCCCGCTCGCCGAACAGGATCGCTCCCACTGGGACACCGAGGCGATCGAGGAAGGCGTGGCGCTGGTCACCGACGCCATGCGGCGCTCGGCGCTCGGACCGTACCAACTCCAGGCCGCGATCGCGGCGCTGCACGTCGAGGCGCCGCGCGCCGAGGACACCGACTGGAAGCAGATCCGCACGCTCTACGGAATCCTCGGCCGCATCGCGCCGAACCCGATGGTGACGCTCAACCACGCCGTGGCCGTCGCGATGACGGACGGCCCGCACGCCGGTCTGGAACTGCTGGACGGTTTGGACACCGACGCCCGGATGGCCGGACATCATCGCCTGTACGCGGTCCGCGCGCACCTGCTGGAGTTGAGCGGCGACAACTCCCGCGCCTACGACACCTACCTCGCCGCCGCGCGACGGACCACGAGCCTGCCCGAACAGCGCTACCTGCTCGATCGGGCCGACCGGCTGCGCACTGGCACCGCCACCTTCGACCGGGCCGGTCGCGACACCGAAGACAGCGCGGCTGCCGATGTCGCGCTCGGCGACCTCCGCCGCGTGCCTCGCCTGTCCGAAGAGGCCACGCGGGGCGATGTCACATTTCATCGAGATGACCTGTCCTAGTTGCTGACCCGACCCTGCTCGCGCGCCGAACACTCAGCTTCCAAGGATGCCAACCATGTCGATGACACCAGCCTTCGCGACCCTCGGTCCGATCAAGCAGATCGAGGCCGGTGTGCTCGACGTCGGTTACGCCGAATTCGGTCCCGCCACCGGGCGGCCCGTCATCCTGCTGCACGGCTGGCCCTACGACCCGCACAGCTACGCCGAGGTGGGCCCGCTGCTGGCAGACGCCGGGTACAGGGTGCTCGTCCCGTTCCTGCGCGGCTACGGCCCGACCACTTTTCTGTCGCCGCTGGCCGTCCGCAACGGTCAGCAGTCGGCGATCGCCCGCGACATCGTCGCTTTCATGGACGCATTGCGCATCGACAGCGCCGTGCTCGGTGGATTCGATTGGGGCGCAAGAGCTGTCGACATCATCGCGGCATTGTGGCCGCAGCGCTGCAAGGCGATCGTCGCGGTGAGCGGATATATCGTCACCGAGCAGGTGGCGCAGCGGCAACCACTGTCGCCGGAAGCCGAACTCGGCTGGTGGTATCAGTACTATTTCGCCACCGAACGGGGCCGCCTCGGCTACACCCGCAACCGGTACGAGTTCAACAGGCTCATCTGGAACCGTGCTTCGCCCCGGTGGAATTTCGACGATGCCACCTATGACCGCAGTGCCGCGGCCTTCGACAATCCGGACCACGTCGACGTCGTCATCTCCAACTACCGATGGCGCTTGACCCTCGCACCGGGTGAACCTCGATACGACGCCTACGAGCGCCTGCTCGCGACGGGACCCGCCATCTCCGTTCCGGCGATCACCCTGGCCAGCGACTTCGACGGCGCCGCCCGAGACGGCAAGACCTACCGTGACAAGTTCACCGGAGAATACGAACACCGCGTCCTGGACGGCATCGGACACAACGTCCCGCAGGAGGCCCCACGCCAGTTCGCCCGGGCGATCATCGACGCGGACCACTTGTGACCCGCACGGGCCGGCGCGAATTGCTCTCGTGTACGCGGAAATCCGTTCGGGTGATCCTCGGCGCACGAGAGGGTCCGGTACGACCGGGCCTTCTCGACCGACGAGGAGCCGGTGGCACCCCGGGAATTTCGTGGCCCGGGGTGCGGGCTCTGCCCCGTCGCTGAGTGTCGGCACATGGCATCTACCTCCGTTCGGGTGGGCGGCGTGGCCGCGGGGTGGCTCAGGCGTAGAGGCGCGTGAGGAAGGCGTTCAGATTCACGACGACGCGATCGATCTTGGCCTCCGGCGTCAGATCCTCGCGATAGCGGTTGCCCAGCGCGGGCTTCTTGATCCCGCGGGCGTAGAGCGAACAGGCCAGATCGGTACACATGTAGGTGCCGATCGAATTGCCGCGCCGCCCGGATTCGCCCGCCTTGGCCGCGGTGAGCAGCGACACACCGCCGCCGGTGTGGCTGGTCAGGCAGATCGCGCACATCTGGGTGCGGCCCGAGCCGCCTGTTTCGTAGCGCAACGCGACGCCGACGAGTCCCTCGTCGTTCGGGGTGACCAGATAGCAGCGGCCGGGTAGCGAGGGATCGCTCCAGCCGAGGAAATCGAGGTCGTCCCAGGGACGATCGTCGAGATCCCTCGGCACCGGTAGTCGCTTCGCGTCCCCCTTCGAGCAGTTGACGAACGACGACCTGATGTCGCGTTCGGTGACGGGTTCCATGCTGTATCGATCCTTTCGGTCGGTGGACAAACCCCCAAGACGTTACGGCCGGTCCGGCCCCGGGACAAAGCATTTTCCGCCGCACCGAATCGGGTATGTCGCGCTGTACACGTCTGAGACAGTCCAATAGGTTCGGGGGATATGAACACCATCGTGCTCGACGCGCCCGACGGACCCATCGAAGCGATCGTGGCGCGCCCGACCGGTGACGGTCCCTGGCCGGGCGTGGTCGTGCTGCACGACGCCTTGGGGCCGAACGCGGATGTCCGCGGCACCGTCGAGATGCTCGCCGACTACGGCTATCTCGCGGTGGCGCCGAATCTGTTCTCGCGCGGACATGTTCGCTGTATCCGGGCGATCGTGCGTGCCCTGATGTTCACCGGCTCCGGTGCGCCGGTCCGCGATATCCTGCGTGCTCGCGACCATCTCGTCGCCGATCCGCAGTGCACCGGACGCACCGCCGTCATCGGATTCTGCCTCGGCGGTGGATTCGCGCTGCTGACCGCGCCGCGCGGTTTCGACGCCTCGGCCCCGTTCTATCCCGGTCTGTACGGCGACTACCGCGAACTACTGGAGGGCTCCTGCCCGGTGGTGGCCAGTTACGCCGCGCTCGATCCGTCGTTGATCGGGGCCGCGGACCGCCTCGATGCCGTGCTCACCGCGCAGGGCGTCGCCCACGACATCAAGACCTATCCCGGCGTGACGCACGGATTCGCGAACGTCTTTCCCGGTGATCGACTGCTCCGGGTGGCGGGAATCGGCCACGACGAGGACGCGACCAGGGATGCCTGGCGTCGCATCTTCGACTTCTTCGACACCCACCTCACCTCGACACCGGGAGATTCCCCGGAATGACACGACGCGCCCGAGCAGTTGTTCGCGCGGCTAGGAATCGGCGGTCAATGCCGCCGCCGCCGACGCGAACATCGTGTTCTTGATCGCGCCGAGTGTGGCCTGGTCCTTCGCGCCCAACGGCGCGAGCATCGCGATGGCCGCGGTGGTGACCTCGCCCTCACCGGCCGTAGCGTCGACGATGTCGACCGCGGAGGCGTCGGCGCCACCGAAGCGGCGACCGGTCGTCATGGACGCGACGGCCGTCTTCGGTGACAGCTTGGCCTGCACGAGCGCGGCCATTCCCGGGGTGAACGGGATGTGGATGTCGACCTCGGGAAAGCAGAAGTAGCCGCGGTCGGCGCGCATCACCCGGTAGTCGTGGGCGATGGCCAGCATCGCGCCCGCGCCGAACGCGTGGCCGGGAAGGGCCGCCGCGGTCGGGATCGGCAGGGTGAGAACGCGGGCGAACAGCGCCTGCACCCGGCCCACGTACCAGGAGGTGCGGTCCGCGTTGGCGCCGAGCCAGTCCAGGTCGAGTCCGTTGGAGTAGAACTTGCCGCTCGCGGTCGTCACCAGGCCCGTGGCTCCGTCGGCGAGGACGGTGTCGAGATGGGCGTTCACCTCGTCGAGGAAATCCGGCGAGAAACGGTTCTCGTCGGCGCCGAGGTCGAGGACGGCGATCTTGTCGTGGTAATCGAGGCCGGTCATGTGCACTCCTGTGTGTCGTGGGCGAAAGTCGATGGGGGACTGGTCGTTCAGGATCGGGGCGGAGGTCCGACGGCGAGTACGGCACGCACGGCGGCGCCGAGTTGTTCGAGGGCGAACGGGTCGGCCAGGCGTTCGCGACGCAGCAGGATCGCGGTGGGCAGGTCGACCACGCAGGTGGTGACGACCGCGACGGCGCGCCGGTCACCGCGCCCCCACAGTCGGCGCGCCAATCGGACCAGTAGTCGCACCAGCGCCTTGTCGGCGTCGGCGAGTTCGGCGGCGAGCGCCTCGGGTAGTTCCTCGTCGAGCAACTGCTCCCGCGACACCGTGAGCAGCAGGCGGGACGAATCCGGGAATCGCTCGGTGAACACCGCCGGTGCCAGCGCCGCGGCGACGATCGCCTCGACGGCGGCGTCGGGTGAATCGGCGGGGTGCCGCCGCCCGGAAGGCGCGGCGGCATCGTCCGGCTCGACCAGTTCCGTCTGCACGGCGAGAAAGCGCCGCGCGGCGCGTAACCAGGTGTGGCCCAGTACTTCCGCCCGTGATCCGAAGTTGTGGTAGAGCGCGCCGTTGGACATGCCGGTGGCCTGGGCGACGGCGCGAATCGTGACGGCGGCGGGTCCGGATCGCGCGGCGATCGACTCCGCGGCGTCGAGGACGGCGCGGGGGTCGTGGATCCGGGGGCGGGGCATGGCACGACTATAACAGAGCAGTTGCTCTGTTATAAAAATCGACTCCTCTTGTCTACTGGCGCTGGATATTTCATTCGGTAACAGCTAACTCGGCGGCTCGAAGAGGCGCACCATCGATTTCGTTATGTGTGAATACGCGGACAGTACGATGGGGTACTGTTCGGGCCTCTGCCCCCCGTCCGCACGCACAGAACGGCACCCGAATGTCACGAGTGGTCACCAAGGAGCAGTACTTCGACACCGCACTGGCGGTGCTGGCCGAACTCGGCTTCAAGGGCCTCAATATCGGGGTGCTGTGCCGCAGACTCGGCGTCACCAGCGGGTCGTTCTACCACCACTTCGGCAGCTGGCAGGGTTTCGTCGACGCACTGCTCGAGCACTGGGAGAACCGCCAGGTGCTGATCCTGCGCACGCTGCGGTTCAACCAGGGCAACCCCGACGACGACATCCGCGCGATGTCGGATCTGGCCTCGGGCCTGCATCACGCGGCCGAGGCCGCCATCAGGGCGTGGGCGGGCAACGACGAGTCGGTCGGCCTGGCGCTCAAGCGAGTCGACGAATCCCGTCGCCGCACCGTGCACAAGGCGATCAAGGGCGTCGTCGGCGACGACGAGACCACCGCTGTCGTGACCTCGCTTGGCATGGCGATGCTGGTCGGCCACCAGCAGCTCACCGCGCGCGGCGAGGACGTGTCGTTGGAACAACTCCTCGCGCAATACGCCAGGCTCATCTATTCCTACGCGCGCCGCTGACCGGACGACGACCGAAGTGGCACAACAGGTTACGAACCGTTCAGCCCAATAGTTCGTCTGCGTAGCACCACCGCCACGCTTCGCCGGGCTCCACGCTGCGCATCACCGGATGCGCGGTGGAGCCGTAATGCACCGTCGCGTGATTTCCCGGCGAGGAATCGCAGCAGGCGATATGCCCGCACGTCAGGCACATGCGCAGATGCACCCAGACCAGACCCTCGGCCAGACATTCGGCGCATTCGTCCGGTCCGTCCTGGCGCAAGAACATCGGTGCGGCGAGCAGGTGCTCGCAGTTCTCCGTCGTGCCCGGCCCGCTCAGCGTCTCGGCGGTTTCCTCCTCGGCCTCGTCGAACCGGTCGATCATGGATTCCTCCAGATCGAGCCTGGCCAGCACATGTTGCAGGATCTCGTAGTCGAGGGTGCCCGAATCACGCACCCGCAGTACGGTTTCCCGCTCGACGCGCAACATCGCCAACCGCAGGCGACGGTATTCGGCGGTCGGCGTCACCTGTTCGGATTCGGACCGGCCCAGCCGCTCCCAGGCGGCGTTGGTCTGCCAGGTGACACGCTCGCGCAACGACAGGACGACCGCCTCCGGTGTCTCCGGGGTGATCCGCCGATCCAGTTCCGCCAGCCCCGCCGACACCGCCTGCTGGAGCAGACTCGCCTTCTGTAGCGCGTCCTCGGCCCGGCTCGGACCGCGCAATTTCAGCAATCGCACCAGCCACGGCAGCGAAGTCCCCTGTAGCAGTAGCGTTCCCGCGACCACGACCAGGGCGAGCATCTTCAGGACGGGAAGCTGCGGGGTGTCCTCGGGCAGCAGCAGGACCGCCGCCAGCGTGACCACACCGCGCATCCCCGCCCACGACACCACCGCCGGATAGGTCATCGGTGTGTCGTCGCTGCCGGTCACCCGCCACAGCAGCGCCCACGGGAATATCCAGAGCGGACGGGCTAGTACGACCGTCGCCAGCACCGCGACCGCCGTGACGACGAGTGTGCCGCGATCGAGCCCGCTGGACCACGCACCCTCCAGGATCGCCCGCACCTGTAGGCCGATGATGAGGAAGACCGAACTCTCCAGGATGAACTGGATGGTGTTCCAGTTGGTGCGTTCGGCGATACGCGAGGCCGCGCTCTGCCAGACCGGGGCGTTGTGCCCGAGGATGATGCCGCAGACGACCACCGCGATGACACCGGACGCGCCCAACTCCTCGGCGGGCAGATACGCCAGGAACGGCGCGAGGAACGACAGCGTGGTGTCGAGTACCGGATCGGAGATCCGCCGCCGCAACAGCGCGAGCAGATAGGCCACCGCGACACCGACAGCCGCGCCACCACCCGCGGCCACCAGGAAGTCGAGCCCGGCGCGCCACATCTCGTAGGTGCCCGCCGCGGCCGCGATGGCGGTACGCAGCGTCACCAGCGCCGTCGCGTCGTTGAACAGCGATTCGCCCTCGAGCAGGGTGACGATCCGCCGCGGCATCCCGATCCGTCGCGCCACCGCCGTCGCGGCGACCGCGTCGGGCGGGGCCACCACCGCGCCGAGTGCGACGGCGACCGCGAACGGCACCGGAAGCAACCACCACACGACGACGCCGACCGCGAAGGCGCTGAACAACACCAATCCGACCGACAGCAGCGCGATATTGCGCATATCGGCACGGAAATCGACGAGCGAGGTTCGGATCGCCGCCGTATAAAGCAACGGCGGCAGCAGTCCGAGCAGTACTATCTCCGGATCGAGATGAACCTCGGGGACGAACGGCAGATACGACGCGGCAACCCCGGCGAGCGTCAGCACGAGCGGTTCGGATATCCCGAACCGCCGCGCGAGCGCTGCCAGGGCCGTCGCCGTGGCAACAAGGGCAACCAGCTCGATCGCGACATGCACCGGTCGCATTCTTCCAGAGCCGATGATCTTCGCGAGTCGGCGACCGGCAGCGCCTGGCAAACGGCGGGTGCGTCGCCGACGAATTCGATCCACTGAACGACATCCGCCGCGTCCGCCCGAACCGCTGTGGCGGCGGGGACGCGCGCGCGATGCTTATCGGTACACCAAGTCGAAGTCGGTACATACAAGGAGGCAAGAATGGAGGAATTCGCATCCTGGCGGGCTACCGGACGCCGATTCACCCATCGCGGCCATCAGATCTTCTGGCGTGACGGCGGCACCGGAACCGACGGTGACGTCCTACTCTGTATCCACGGTTTCCCGACCGCGTCCTGGGACTGGCACGCGATCTGGCCGGGCCTGTGCACCCGATTCGCCCGGGTGATCGCCGCCGACATGATCGGCTTCGGCTGGTCGGCCAAACCCCGCAACTACGACTACACCATCGCCGATCAGGCCGACCTGCACGAACAGTTGCTCCGCGAACACGGGATCGGTCGCTACCACATCCTGGCGCACGATTACGGCGACACCGTGGCGCAGGAACTGCTCGCTCGCGCCGACGACCGCCGCGGCCACGGTGACGATTCCCTCGTCGTCGAATCGGTCTGCCTGCTCAACGGCGGACTCTTCCCGGAGACACATCGTCCGCGCCCGGTGCAACGACTGCTCGCGGGCCCGGCCGGTCCGCTGGTGGGTGTGCTCGGCTCCGAACGCACCTTCGCGCGCAGCCTGGCCGGGGTTTTCGGTCCGGAGACCAAACCCGACGCCGAGGCACTCGCCCAGTTCTGGATTCTCTGGTGCAGCAAGCACGGAAAACGTAACGGGCACAAGTTGATCCGGTACATGGCCGAACGCAGGAAGTTTCGTGAGCGATGGGTGGGCGCGCTGCGTGAGACGACCGTGCCGCTACGCCTGATCGACGGATCGCTCGATCCGGTGTCCGGCGCGCACATGGTCGAGCGGTATCGCGAACTGATCCCGGACCCGGACGTGGTCGAACTGCCCGAGGTCGGGCACTACCCCCAGTTGGAGGCCGCGGAGCAGACATTGCAGGCGATCCTGGAGTTCCACGGCACACGGGTGCGGTGAATCGCGAGTTACCGTGCCCCCGTGCGCTATTCGGCATAGGGCGCGGCTGTTTGTCCGGACAATCGCCGCCGGTCGTCGTACAGTCGGCACATGGCGTTCCGTTTCGAACTGCAGCCCGCCCTGCCTCTCCAGTTGACGCCGGACTGTCTGGTGTACAGCGGAACCGTGCGCATGTTCGTGACCGGCATCATGTTCCAGTCCTCGGGTGCGCCCGCCGACTCGTTCGGGTTCGCCCTGCCCGACGCGCCACCGCTCATCGGTGACGCCGACGAGCCGCGCGTCTGGGCCGAGGCGTCATTGATGACGGGCACCGCCACCGCCGCATCCGGGGCGTACCCGTTCGGGGTCGAATGGGTACGCGCCGCCTACCTGCCCGATCCGCGCGGCGGCACGAGCAAATGGCTGAATCTGTTCGGCGGCGCGCATATCGGACGTGAGATCCGTGTCGCCTACCGGGTGACCGTGGCTACGGTGTGACGATCACCCGACCGTCGACACCGCGGTCACGGTCGTGGAGGCGGTCTGCGGCGGCGCGGCGTTCACCGCCACCCACGTGCTGTTGACCGCCGCGTTTCCGGAGAAAGTGTCCACGGCCGCGGGATCGTGCAACAGATTGACGTTCGCGCCCGGCTGCGCCGCCGCCACCGACCAGCCGACACCGGGTTCGGCGTGACCCCACCCGTGCGGTATCGCCACCGTGCCGCGCCGGATGTCGTCGCTGATCTCCAGCGGCACCACGATCGCGCCGTGTTTCGAGGTGACGGTCACCGGTGCGCCGTCATCGAGTCCGCGATCGGCGGCGTCGCCGGAATGCATCAGCGCGGTGCAGCGTGGGCGGCCCTTCATCATGGACGGAAGGTTGTGCAGCCACGAATTGTTGCTGCGCAGGTGGCGGCGGCCGATCAGTCTCAGGTCGAATCCGTCCGCGATGTGGACCGCGCCCGGTTCGTCGCCGGCCGACTCGATGAGCGCCGCCGCGGCGGTCACGAAATCCTCGGGAGCCAAGCGCACCTTGCGGTCGCGGGTGCCGATGAGCGTGCGCAGCCTCGGCAGCAGCGGTCCGAGATCGATGCCGCCCGCGCTCTCGCGCACCTTGGCGACCGTGAGCCCGGACGGCCCACGTCGCAGTACCCCGTACGGACCGGCCGCGATCCCCAGCGCCGACAGGCGCAGCGGACTCACTTTGTCGAACAGAGAGTTCACGAACCGGGTGGTCAGCGCGCGAGCAGGCAGCGGCAGCAGCTCGCTCACCAGCCGCGCCATGATCTCCCAGTCCTCCAAGCCGTCCGCGGGCGGTTCGAAGACCCGTCGGTTGTAGCGCAGATTGTTGCGCACGCTGAACACCGGCATCAGAATGTCGAGGTCTTCGCGTTCCAGGGGTGAGATCGGCGGCAGGATGATGTCGGCGTGCCTGCTGGTCTCGGTGACATACATATCGACGGCCACATAGAAATCGAGCGTGTCCAGCGCCGAGGCGAGTCGCCCGCGCTGAGGTGTCGACAGCACGGGATTGCCCGCGTAGGTGATCATCGCGCGGATCTTGGTGTCGCCGTCGCCGAGGATCTGATCGGCGAGCGCCCCCACCGGCAGTTCCGACCGGAACGATTTGAAGGTGCCCGAATCATCGGTCCAGGCCCCGTGCGCGACCGGCAGGTATTTGCCGAAGCGTGTCGCGTCCACCGGCGGCGTGGTGAACATCTGCCCGCCCGGCCGGTCGAGATTTCCGGTGACGGCGTTGATGGTGTTGATGAGCCAGTGGGTGAGCGTGCCGGTCACCGTCTGGCAGACCCCGATCCGGCCGTACATCACCGCGGACGGCGCGGCCGCGTGGTCGCGCGCCAGCCGTCGGATCGTGTCGGCGTCGACGCCCGCGTGCGGGGCCGCCTGTTCCGGTGTGAAACCCGCGACCAGGGCCCTGATATCGCCCCAACCCGAGCACATGGCGGCGATCCTGCGCTCGTCGCACAATTTCTCGGTGACGAGCACGTGCAGCATCGCGAGCAGCAGGTAGGGGTCACCGCCCGGCGTGACCGCGACGTGTTCGTCGGCCAGGCGCGCGGTCTCGGTGCGGCGGGGATCGATGACCACCACGGTCCCGCCCCGACCTCGGACATCCTTGATGCGCTGTTTCGCGCCGGGCATGGTCGTGATCGACCCGTTCGACACCGCGGGATTCGCGCCGAGCACCACCAGGCGGTGGGTGCGGTCGATATCGGTGACCGGCATCAGCACATTCGATCCGAACATCCGCCACGCCACGAATTCCTGCGGGAACTGGTCGATGGAGGAGGCGGTGTAGAAATTCTTGGTCAGCAGCACCATGCGCAGCAGGCCGCCGTAGATCACCGACGAACTGTGCGCGGCGGGATTGCCGAGGTACATGCCGATGGCGCTGTTTCCGTGTTCGGCGCGCACGCGGCGCAGACGTCGGCCGATCTCCCGGAACGCCTCGTCCCACCCGATCGGTTCGAATCCGTCACCGACCCGGCGCACCGGCGTGCGCAATCGATCGGGATCGTGGTGCAGCCCGCCCATCGCCGTCGCCTTCGGGCAGATGTAGCCCTTGGACAGCACATCGTCGGGGTTACCTTCGATCCGCGTGACCCGATCGTCTTCGACGCTGACCAGAATTCCGCAGTGTGCTTCACACAGAGTGCATTGTCGCGCAATCGTTGTGGCGCCCATAAGTTAGTGCCTCTTCTTCTGGAGTCGCTTGCCAACAGGCTACCGCGCGCACCGAAGTCCCCGGGCCCGGTTTCGGCCGATGATCTGCCGGTGTGTCACCCGGACAGGCTCGGCGGCTACGACCGCGGCGCGCGCTACGACATACCCGCCGCGGCCGAGGACATCGCGATCTGGCACCGCTGCCTCGGTGGCGCGCCCGCGCATCTGGTCGGCCACGACTGGGGCGCGTTCGCTGCCGTATCTGCCGAAACAGGCGGTGATGTCGTCCTATATCGGTCTGACGCAGTCCGGGCTGTCGCCGCGCCTGCTCGCGCGTTCGGACGCGGCGCTCGTGCGCGCGCTCTGGTCGCGTTGGTCGCCGGGATGGGCGTTCACCGAAACCCAATTCGCCCCGGTCCGCGCCGTCTTCAACGACCGTCGCCTCGGCTGGGCCACCACCAGGTACTACCGCGCGCTGTTTCGCGCGCACCGCCCCGAAACCCGCGATTTCTACCGGGTACTCACCGCCCCACCCGCCGCCCTGCCCACCCTGGCTCTCGCGGGCGCCGACGACGGATGCGTGCATCCCTGCTTGCAGCGGGCGCTGTCCGACAGCGTCGGCGCGGAATCGGTGCTCATACCCCGATGCGGCCATTTCCTCCAGGCCGAACGTCCGGGAACGGTCGCCGAATACCTCCTGACCCATTTCCGGAAGAACTGAGCCAACCGGAGCGCCGGGCGCGTGTGATACCTGAGAGGGACATCAGGAAACCACTCCCGCGCGGGATGTGCTCGCGTTCCCGGTTTTCTAGCGTTGACCGGGTGATCGAGGCAACGAATCTCACGAAAGTCTTCGGCGGCACACCGGCGGTGTCCGGTGTGACGTTCCGGGTCGGCCCGGGCACGGTGACCGGATTTCTCGGTCCGAACGGGTCCGGCAAATCGACGACCATGCGAATGATGCTGGACCTCGACCGTCCGAGTGCGGGCGCGGTACGCGTCGGCGGGCGGCACTATCGCGAATTGCGTCACCCGCTGCGCACCGTCGGCGCGCTGCTCGACGCGGGCGCGGTGCACGGCGGGCGCACCGCGCGGGCGCACCTGGTGATGCTCGCGCACAGCAACGCGATCCGTGCCCGGCGTGTCGACGAAGTGCTCGAACTCGTGGGATTGACATCGGTCGCACGGCGTCGGGTCGGCGGGTTCTCGCTCGGTATGCGGCAGCGACTCGGTATCGCGGCGGCGCTGCTGGGGGATCCGGAGATACTGATCCTGGACGAGCCGATGAACGGGCTCGACACCGAAGGCATCCGATGGCTGCGCACGCTGCTACACGAGATGGCGGCGCAGGGCCGCACGGTATTGGTCGCCGGTCACGTCATGAGTGAAATGCAATCGAGCGCCGATCGTCTACTGGTCATCGGGGCGGGCAGAATACTGGCCGACGAACCGATGGCGGATTTCCTCGCCAGGCATTCGCCGCACACCGTCCGCGTTCGCAGTCTCGCGGACGATCGCCTGACGGCGGCGCTGATCGTGGACGGCGCGACTGTCGAACGTGACGGCGACGGACTGCTGGTGCACGGGTTACCGGTGGCGACTATCGGTGCCAGGGCCGTCGAACTCGGCATCGTCGTCACCGAATTGGCAACGGTCCGGGCGACGCTCGAAGACGTCTACACCGAGATGGTCGCACCGCACGGGCAGTACCGACATGGGGAGGTGGCGTGATGTGGTGGGCGCAGATCCGGTCCGAGGTGGCCAAGATGGTCTCGGTCCGTTCGCTGGCCGTGCTGCCGGTGATCGCGTTCTGCGTCGCTCCCGCGGTCGCTGTCCTGGTCGGGCTGACCGAGAGTCTGCCGCCCGACGACACCGTTTTCGGCGGTGCGTCGAGCGGTGCCGTGCTGGGCGTCGCTCTGATCGGCGGGTGGGGCGCGCTGCTGGTGACTACGGAGTATTCGGCGGGAACGATGCGCGCGGTGCTGGCGGCGACCCCGCGTCGTTTCGTCGTGCTCGGCGCGAAAGCGGCGGTGGCGGCGTCGGTCGCGACGATCGTCGGTTGCGCGGCCACCGGTGCGGCGGTGCTGCTCGGGAGGGCGGTGCTCGACTCGACGAGATATCCGACCGGCGCGGTCTTTCCCGCACTGTTCGGTATCGCGTTCTGCTACACCGCGTCGGCCTGCCTCGGTGTGGCGGTCGCCGCGCTCGTGCGCAGCTCGGCCGCTGCGGTGGCGATCATGCTCGCCGTGCCGATCCTGCCGGATCTGATCGGTCCGCTGTTCGGAGAGTCGGGGCGCTGGATTTCGGGTTCCGGCCCGGCGGCCGTGGTCGCCGAATTGGCGAGCGGTTCGGACGCGCCCACCGTCGCGGCCGGGTGGCTCGGCGGGTGGGGTGCCCTCGTGGCGCTGTGCGGATTCGTCGTGATCGGATTCGTGGGCGCGGTCCGGCTGTTCGAGGCCAGGGACGTATGAAACGCCACGTCGTGGCAGCGTCGGCACCCGGTGCGGCACTCGTCGCTGCCACCCTGGCGGCGGCGGTGGGGGTCTTCGCGATCGTGTTGCACACCTTGGACTCCGACACCGCCCTGTCGGACCGGCAAGCGCTCGGCGCCGCGCTGGTACAGGCATTGTCGGTGGTGCTCGCATTGCGGGTGCCGCCCGCCGCGTGGGCGACGTCGACAGCCGCCGTCGTGTCGTCCTCGGTGTGGGTGAGTGGGAGCCTGTGGGTCGACGCGATGTTCAACAGCTACCTGATCGTCCTCGGTGTGGTGTCGCTGCGGGTCGGTGTGCGGGGCGCGGCGGGATGTTGGGCCGCGACGGTCGCCGCAGGCGGGGCGCTGGCGGTCGGAATGCGGCCACCCGACGGAATTTCGGGTGTGCTGGAACTGGGTGTGCTGGCAGGCCTCGTCATGGTCGCCGGGGCCGCGGTGCACGGGCTGACCGCGGCGCGGCGCAGTCTGCGCCACGAACGCGCACATTCGGCGGTGCTGGCCGAACGGGCGAAAATCGCCCGCGAACTCCACGACGTGGTGGCACACCATATGTCGGTGATCGCGATCCAGGCCGAGGCGGCGCGGTTCCGGGATCCGGCGACGACACCGCAGACACTGGTGGCCATTCGCGAAAGCGCGGTCACCGCGTTGGGCGAGATGAGGCGGATACTGGGCGTACTGCGTTCCGAGGACACGGGGGTCCTGCCGCAACCGACCCTGGCGGAGGTGGACCGATTGGCCGACTCCGTGCGCGCTACCGGAACCAGCGTCGACATGGAAGTCAGCGGAAGGTATGAGTCGCTGACCCCCGGTGTCGAACTGTCGGCGTATCGAATCGTGCAGGAGGCGATGAGCAATGCGGTCCGGCACGCTCCCGGCACCGCGATCCGGGTGTGTGTCGTGGTGGCCGATGACGAGGTGCGCATCGAAGTCGACAACGACGGCGTGCCGGTCATCGACTCCGGCGCGGGTCATGGGCTGATCGGTATGCGTGAACGTGTTTCGTTGCACGGCGGCACCATGACCGTCGGCCCGACGCCCAGCGGACAGTTCCGGGTGGCCGCGACGCTGCCGGTCACGGACCCGCGATGACCACGATCCGCGTGCTGATCGCCGACGATCAGCGTTTGGTGCGGGAAGGACTCGCGGTACTGATCGACGCCCAACCGGGAATCGAGGTGGTCGGTCAGGCCGTCGACGGCGCCGCGGCTGTCGATGCCGCCGAAGAACTGCGACCCGACATCGTCCTCATGGACGTGCGCATGCCGGTCCTGGACGGCGTGGCGGCGACCGAGCGGCTGACCGTTTCGGGCAATTCCGCGAAGATCATCATGCTCACCACCTTCGATCTCGACGAATACGTCTATGCGGCGTTGCGGGCCGGTGCCAGTGGATTTCTGCTCAAGGATGCTTCCGCGTCCGCTCTGGCCGAAGCGATCCGCGTCGTGACCCGGGGTGAGGCCATGCTCGCGCCCTCGGTCACCCGCAGGCTTTTGGCCGAGATCGCCCGTCGCCCGCCCGGCCACAGACCGGAGGTCGCGCCGCCTGCGCGACTGACCGCGCGCGAGACCACCGTGCTGACCTTGATCGCACGCGGTCTTTCCAATGCCGAAATCGCCGCGGAACTGGTCATATCCGAGCAGACCGTGAAAACCCACGTCGGGCGCGTCCTGGACAAATTGCGCCTGCGTGATCGCACACAGGCGGCGATCTACGCCTATGAAACCAGACTCGTACAACCGGGCTGACCGCGGCGAATCTTCATGTGGCAACAGATCCCGCGGCCGCGAGCATGTCGACGTCGAGTGGCCGGCAAGTGTTCGAGCGAGAACCGGTCGTGGGCGGATCGATCTCGCGGTGCGCCAACGACATCGATGCCGAATCGTGACGTCCCGGTATCGTTTCGACATTCGATGCACCGTTGTCGTGGTCGATATTCCGGCACGGCACGCGTGGATGCGTCGAATGCAACGATGTGCCGGAAGATGTCGAGACGGCTCTGTGGGCAGGGTGATCCGGGCGTGTGGGCTGAGTTCGCCTAGTACGACCGTATTGTCGCGCCGGGCCCATGCTGCCGGTGCGGGCATCGGTCTCGACGCGGAGCTGCCGACCGCGCGGAACCCGGTTCGGGGGTTGGTGGAATGCGCGAACCCCGCTCGAATATTTCGAGCGGGGTCGTGATAGGCGGGATGAGGTCGCGCGGTGTCGACGTGGCGGCGATCGCACCGTTGCGGGGCTCGCCCGGCGTCTGTGCTGCGGAATTCCCGAGTTCGGCTGGTACACGGACGAATCGCGTGCGCTGCCCTCGGTGCGACCTCAGTGGGCGGCGGTCTCGCGAATACCGACCGTGACGTGGGCGGATTCGTTCGCCGTCGACGGAGTCCGCGGCGCGGACGCGCTTCCGAGGATCGAGACGACACGTGACCAGGTGGGCCTTTGGGCAATGGCACTCGGTACACGAAGGGTGAAGACCATGAAGCCCTCCTTTCCAGAGATCGAGCAATGCTGGAATACCAACACCATTCACCGTAAACACCTGGCAACTGAAATGCCAGCTGTACGACTGTGAATCATGATGCATCATCGTAACTGATACCCGAATCGCGGCGCATTCGCGATATTCGCGTGTTCGGGAGCCCACCCGACCGGTCGACGTGCCGTGGGGGCAATTGGTTTCGCGTCGGGAGCCGGGTGGGTCGCGGCCGACGGATCGGACCGGGCGGCGCGGTTCGACACCGGGTGGGCGACTTAGGCCGGAGCGGTTCGGGCCTCGGTGAAGATCATTACGGTGCCGTCGACGGCAACTTCGGAGTGACACGCGCAATACCTGGTGCATACGTGGCGCTGATATCCGAGCCGGAATCAGCGGTACGGTTCGTCGCGGTAGAGGTCCGTGCGGCGGGTCAAACGCTCGGAGAACGATTGCGCCCATGCTTGTTCCTCGGTCTCGTCGGCCACCCTACGAGCGCGCCGTGCGCGTGCGGGCAGGCGTCGACGCGCAGCGCCCGCGCCGGGCCGTGCCTGTTGGGCCAGGAGGCGGGCGTTCCAACTGATATAGGCCGGTACCGTCATTCCGGCGCAGTCGGCCGCTTGCTCGAGCAGAAGCCAGTCGTGTTCGTCCATGGTCACCGTGACCGCGAGTTCCCTGTTCGCCATACTCATCCCGATCGGCTCGACTGTGTCGCGCCGCGATACCCGGGCACGAGCGCCCCAAACACAGGCGTGGGCGGCGGTTTCCTCGAGGCTGCTCGCGGTCGGACGCCGGGATGCGCCGCAGAGCGGTGTACCTTGACGCGGGCGATCAGCTCGATTGTGACGGCGACAGCGCAGGACTGGGCGAGCAGCAGGCCGACGAGTACCAGGATCTGCACGGCTCCCGCCTGCGTCGCGGAACCGCTCGCGACGAGTACGCCGACGAAAGCGCCCGGTAACGTGACCAATCCGACCGTGCGCATCTGATCGACGCCGGGCAGCAGCGCGTCGGCGGCGGTGGCGCGGACGACCTCCAGTCGTGCGTCGCGTTCGGACAGTCCGAGGCTCAGCGCGGCCTCCACCTCGCCCCAACGCTGTTCGATCGTGTCCAGTGCCTTTCGCGCCGCCAGCGATGTCGCGCTCATGGTGCCGCCGAGCACGATTCCCCCGATCGGGACCAGCGCGACGCCCTCGAGCGGAACCACCCCGCTGAGCAGCATGGCCGGAAGCACGGCCGTGAGTCCGGCGCCCAGTGCGAGGGTCAGCCATATCGCCGACCATCCCGCATCCGCCCTGCGCGCCGAGGTCGCCACCGCGGCGCCGAACATCACCACCAGCACCGCGATCGAGGACCACAGATGCGCCAGTGCCGCCGCCAGGATAAACGCCACCGCGGTGAGTTGGGCGGCCCCGCGCAGCGCGGCGGCGGGGGCCACCGTGACCGATCCCAATCGAGCCACCCGGTACACCACGGCGGTCGCCGCGACCATGACCGCGCACAGGACCACGAGAGCCACCCCGGGCGTCGCCACCGTGTTCACCGCGCGACCGTCCGCGACGCGCTCATGGTTCGAGGAACAGTCGCTCGTACGGCAGGCGTGGGAACGGATGATGGCCGCCGCCGGTCGGCCGAACCAATTCGATTGTGCACCAATGCCTTCGCCACCAGTCGCGGATCAGATGTCGTGCCGCCTCGACGCTGGCCGTGTAGTCGGCGCACATCTCGTCCAGCCAGATACGCAGGTGCACATCACCTTCGGCCGGGAGCCAGTCCTCGGGGAACAATGGTCTACCACCTCCTGCACATCGTGAGGTCACCGACCCACAGAACTCGGCTCCGGCGCGGACCGGGTGCCGCCGCCCCGCGGACGGCGAGATCGAGTTCGGCGCCGATCGCTACCGTTCGGCGGGAAAGTCCGCGGATCGGCTCATGGCCGCCCACCTCTCGGCCTCCGCCGCGCGTTCGACGGACGATTCGCGGGCCATCTCGACGGCCCCGGCGCCGAGGAGAAGTCGTCGTGGGGGATCGTCGGATTCGATCACATCGATGATCACGTTCGCCGCGCGAGCGGGATCGCCCGGCTGCGTGCCGTCGTTGTCGCGCCGGTAGCGGTTGATCTCGCCCACGGTGGACTCGTAGTCGGCTCCCACGGCGGGTAACCGCATCGACGAACCCTGCCAGTCGGTGCGAAAGGCTCCAGGCTCGACGATCAGGACCTGCACGCCGAAGGGCCGTACCTCGTTGGCCAGCACCTCCGAGAAGCCCTCCACGGCGAATTTCGCGGACTGGTAGGCGCCCATGCCCGGTGTGCCGCCGACACGTCCGCCGACGGAGGAGAACTGCACGAACCACCCCGAGCGCTGTCGTCGCAGCACGGGCAGTGCGGCGCGGGTGAGGTTGACCACGCCGAAGAAATTCGTTTCGATCTGATTCCGGAAGTCGGTGTCGTCCATCTCCTCGATGGGCGCGCTGTTCGCGTACCCAGCGTTGTTGACCACCACGTCGAGGGCGCCGAATTCGGCAAGGGTGAAGTCGACGGCGGCACGTGCCGCGTTCGCGTCGGTGACATCGAGTTCGAACGTGCGAACGTTGTCGCCGACGAAGGTCAGTTCTTCCGGTCGCCGCGCGGTCGCGACGAGGTTGTCACCGCGCGTGAGGACGGCTCGGGCGAGCTCACGGCCGAACCCTCGTGAGGTTCCGGTGACGAGCCACGTTTTCGCCACAGCTTTCTCCGTTTCGTCGGGCCACCAACCGGTGGTGGC
Source organism: Nocardia noduli (assembly GCF_019038455.1). Classification (NCBI taxonomy): domain Bacteria; kingdom Bacillati; phylum Actinomycetota; class Actinomycetes; order Mycobacteriales; family Nocardiaceae; genus Nocardia; species Nocardia noduli. Next base: position 8,529 of record NZ_JAFMPL010000025.1, on the reverse strand, counting down.
TTGTCCGGGGTTCCGACCGGGTGTCAGGCCGCGCGCAGCGGACCCGCGAAGGATTTGCGCAGGGCGGACGGACCGACCAGGGGCAGCAGCGCCGCCAGCACCTTGCCTTTGACGGCGCGTGGCGTGCGCGTCAGTTCGACGTCGACGCGGGTGCCCGCCGATTCGCGGCGTGCCAGGAAGACCCAGCCGCCGCCCGCGCCGAAGAGTTTGGAATCCAGGGTCGCGATGGTGACGATGCCCCGGGCCGGATCCCATTCGTAGCGGGCGCGTTCCCAGGCCGCCGCGGTGCCCTCGGTGACCTCGGCCCAGCTCTCGCCACGGTCGTGGACGACGAAATGGTCGGCGTCGATCGTCGGCCACGTGTCGGCGCGGGTGGGTCCGAAGTCGGTGAGCACCTGGACGACCTCGGCCGGGGACAGGGTCGACACGAGGTGGAAACGGACGGTGGTCATGGCGTGCTCCTCGAAAATGGTGGTCGCGGCCGTGTCGTCGGACCGGGTTGATGTCGTCTGCGGTTCCGGGCGGTGGGTCCGGATGCCTGTCGAGCATCGCTCTTTCGGACACCCCGGCGAATCCGTCGGATGACGCCGCGATGACGTATCTTCGCCGCCTGTCGCGGCCGATCGGATGAACGGCTCGGTCATGTCCGGCGTGTCGAGGTCGAGTGCCGGATCGGGCATCGTGCCGGATCAGCCCGCCGAAGATGTGCCGGACAGGGGTCGAACCGGCCGACGACACCGGTGGGCGCGCGGTGGCGTCGGATGACGTAGTCACCCGCGGACGTCACCGTCCGTCATCGCCCACGAGTGGTCGTTGCGGCGTACCCGGCGGGTCGGGGAGGAGTGCGGCCAGATCGGTCCGTGAGCTGACTCCGAGTTTGGGGAAGATCCGGTGCAGGTGGGTGCTGACGGTGCGGTGCGACAGGAACAGTCGCTGTCCGATCTCCCGGTTCGTCAGGCCCTGGGCCGCCAGTCGCGCGATGCTGAATTCGTGCGGGGTCAGCCGTTCGCCCGCGTCGGGGCTTCGGTCCGGACTGGACTCGCCCGCGCCGCGCAATTCGAGCCGGGCTCGTTCGCTCCAGGCGGCGAAGCCGAGTGCGTCGAAAGTCTGCCTGGCGGCGCGCAGGCGGGCGCGGGATTCGACCACCCTGCGTTGCCTGCGCAGCCATTCGCCGTAGGCCAGCTGTAGCCGGGCGCGTTCGGCGGGCCAGCCGGTGAGATCGGCGGCCAGTGCCGCGGTGAACAAGCCCTCGGCGTCCTCGGTGGCGAGCAGGGCGCGCGCGTAGCGGAATCCGATGTGCAACGCGGGTGACGGCGTCGTCCTCGTGGTCGGTTCCAGCTCGGCCAACAGCTCCCGCACGGCGTCGGACTGCCCGCCGCGCACCGCGGCCTCGGTCAGTTCGGCGAGGAAGTACGAGCGCAGCGCGGGTGTGTAGGCGGGATCGGCCGGGTCGTGTATCCGGCGCAATTCGGCGAAGGCGTCGTCGAACCGGCCCTCACCCAGCGCCGCCAGTCCGCGCGCCAGAGCGGCGGTGGCCAGCACCGGCCGCGCGCCCGCCGCGAGTCCGATGCGTTCGGCGTCCGCGGCGAGGGTCGCCGACCGCGCGTAGTCGCCGTGCAGCGCGGCGATCTCGGCGCGCACCGCGACGGCGAGCCCGTGCATGAACGGTTGGCCGGTCTCCTGGGCGAGTGCTTCGGCCTCCGCCGCGACGGGCGCCGCGGCGGCGAGATCGCCGAGGCGCGCCGAACTCCACGCCAGCACGGTGAGCGCACGCGGCAGCGCCCCGAGTCGGCCCCCGGCGCGCAGTCCGGGTGCGGCCGCGGCCGCGAAACGGGCGGCGAGGTCGAACGCGCCGACCTGCAACGCCGCGCTACCGAGGAACCGGTCGACCTCCGGATCGCGTCCGGTATCGGCGGCCAACACGCGCAGATGTCCCAGCACGCGAGCTCCGCGCTCGACGGGCGCGACGTAGGCGGCGACCGCGACCAGTCGCGGATCATCGTCGGGCACGGGAAGGCCGTCGGCGACGGCGAGCAATCTCCGTCGGATATCGGCGCCGGGCTCGGACCAGAAACAGCGCATCGCGGCACCCCAGAGGATGCGCATCGCCGCGTCGGTGTAGCCGTCGGCGGCGACCGAACTCGCCAATGTGGCCAATTCGCCGATGCGGGAGAGATCTTCGCGCAGTCCGTCCTCGAATCCGCTGAGCAGCCAGTGCGCGGTGGCGTGCTGCCTCGGCGTCGGCGACAGTGTGCCCGTGGTGCGCACCAACTGTTCGGCGGTGTCGCGACGCCCGGCCTGCACTGCCGCCTCCGCCGCTTCGAGTAGGCGATCCACGCGTCGGCCCGCGTCGGCGCTCAGCTCGGCCGCCCGTTGCCGGGCCGCGACCGCGGCACCGGGATGTCTGGCTCGTTCGGCGACGCCGTCCAGTTCGACCGCCACCTGTTCGTCGGGACCGGACACACTCGCGGCCCGATGCCAGATGCGACGGTCCGGCGTGTGACCGAGGATCTCGGCGAGCGCCGAGTGCACCCGCCCGCGCTGCTCGTCGGTGGCCGAGGAGATGATCGCCGACCGCATCAGCGGATGCCGGAAGGTCACGGTGCCCGCGTCGGCGGTGACCATCCCGGCGTCGATCGCGGGGCCGAGGGTTTCGCCTTCGCTCGGCGCGGACCCGACGACGGCGGCGGTCGCGGCCAGCGTCTCGGCGATCGAATCGCTGTCGTTCAGCGCGGCGACGAGCAGTGCCGAACGGGTCGACTCGGGGAGTGCGAGACCTCGGGCGGCGAATGCGCGGCGCAACCGTTCGGTGAGTGGCATCGCTGTCGGAAGTTCATCGAGATCGGCGGCGGCAGAGGCCAGTTCGGTCAGCGCGAGTGGATTTCCGGCCGCCTCGGCCAGCAGCCGGTCACGGACCGGCGCCGTAAGTCCCGGCGCGGTGACGTTCAGCAGGGCCCTCGCGTGTTCGTCGGACAGACCTTCCAGACGCACCGGGGTCAATCCGGTGTCGTCGAGGGCCGAGGAACCGCCGGCGCGCAGCGTGGCGATCACGACGACGGGCTCGGTATCGATGCGCCGCGACAGGAAGGCGATCACCTCGACGGTGGCCGCGTCGAGCCACTGCACGTCCTCGGCGACGACGAGCAGCGGACGCTCGGCGCCCGCGTCGACCAGCAGTGTCAGCGTCGCGAGCGCGACCAGGTAGACGCTCGGCTCGTCCGCGGTGTCCGCGAGGCCGAAAGCGGCTGCCAGTGCGTCGTATTGGCGTTTCGGCAGGGTGTCGAACGCGCCCCGCAGCGGGTGCAGCAGTCGATGCAATCCGGCGTAGCCGAAATACTGCTCGGCTTCGGTTCCCGCGGTGCGCAGCACCCGTACACCCGCGACGGCCGCGGCCGCGACCGTCTCCTCCGCCAGCGCGGATTTGCCGATTCCCGCTTCGCCCACGATCAGGGCGCCACCGCGGTCGTGCGGACCGTAGAGGAGTGCGGCCAGGTCTTTCAGCTCGGTGTCACGCCCGAACAGCGACATGATGCGGCACTCCTCCTCCGGGTCCACGGGGGACGGCTGGTCCCCGTGGTGGACCCTACTCGCGAGCCGGTCACGGCCGATCGAGCCGTGGCGGGGGATTACGCCGGTCGGTCGCCGAACGCCTCGTCCGGGGTGAGTCGGCGCAGACCGCCGTCCGCGCCGATCTCGACGACGATGTCGGTCCCGATGTCGGCGAGGAACGCCTCGTCGTGACCGACGACCAGGATCGCGCCCCGATAGTCGGCCAGCGCCGCCACCAACTGCTCGACACTGGCGATGTCGAGGTTGTTGGTCGGCTCGTCGAGTATCAGCAGCTGGGCGGGTGGATCGGCGAGCAGCAGCCGCGCCAGCGAGACCCGGAAACGTTCACCGCCCGACAATGTCGACACCGGCCGGTCGACGCTGTCGCCGCGCAGCAGCAGCCGGGCCAGTTGATTGCGGATGGTCGCGGGCGGGGTTGCCGTCGCCACGGCGTGCACGTTCTCCACGGCGCTGTCGTGTTCGACGAGTCCGTCCAGTCGCTGTGGCAGGTAGCCGACCCGGTCGGTGAACAGGGTGCCGCTCGGACGTCCCGTCGTCGGGGTCCGCATGCCGAGCAGAGTCTCGATCAGGGTCGTCTTCCCGGCGCCGTTGGGGCCCACGAGCGCGACCCGTTCCGGCCCCTGGACCACGATGGTGCTCGACCCGTCCCGGAGTTCGGCGATGCGCCTGCCCGCGGGCACGTCGGGATCGGGCAGTTCGAGATGGATGTGTTCCTCGCGGCGCACCCGTGCGGCTGCCGCGTCGAGCGCCTGTTCGGCGGTGCGCACCTTCGCGTCGTGGTCGCCGCGCAGTGTCGCCGCCGAATTCTGTGCCTTACTCGCGCGGTTGCCCGCCAGAATGCGCGGGATGCCGCCGTGTCGCTGTGTCGCCTTGGCGGAGCGTTCCCGGCGGGCGAGTTTGGTCTCGGCCTCGATCCGTTGGCGTTTCTCGACTTTGAGCGTCTGCGCGGCGGAGCGGGCGGCCTGCTCGGCCGCGGCCGTTCGCTGTTCGACGTGGTGCTTCCACGCGCTGTAGGGCCCGCCGAAGATCTCCAGTCGTCCGACGTGCAGCTCCGCGGTGTGGTCCATCCGTTCCAGCAGTTCGCGATCGTGGCTGACCACGACCAAGGCTCCCGGCCAGGAATCGACGAAGGTCGCCAATCGGGCGCGTCCCGCGCGATCGAGATTGTTCGTCGGCTCATCGAGCAGGGTGACGGCGGCGCGTCGCAGGCGCAGTCCGGTGATCGCGACGAGGACGGCCTCGCCGCCCGAGATCTCACCCACCCGGCGATCGAGATCGGCGGCGCCGAAACCGATCTCGTGCAAGGCTGATTCGGCGCGGGCCTCGAGGTCCCAGTCGTCGCCGATCGCCTCGAAATGGTGTTCGCCCGCGTCGCCGGATTCGATCGCGTGGAGGGCGGCGAGCGCGTCGGCGATGCCGAGCAGGTCCGCGATCGTGTCGTCGACGCCGAGCGTCAATGTCTGCGGCAGGTATCCGACGGATCCCGCGACGTCGATACGCCCGGAGGTGGGCGTGAGAATCCCCGCGATCAGGCGCAGCAGCGTCGATTTGCCCGCGCCGTTGCGTCCGACCACACCGGTACGCCCGTTCGGGAGGAAGCCGTCGATCCGGTGCAGGGCGGTGGTGCCGTCCGGCCATTCGAACGACACGTTCTGTAGGGAAATGCCAGATGAGGTCGGCATGCCGTTTGTCTCCTTGTGCCCGCGTGCGGGCAGTCGAGTTCTCGCCCGGGTGGCGCACTGCGCGCGTGCGGAAGCGGCACCGGACGATGTTCGGGAAGGTGATGCGCGCGGTCTCGCCCGGGTGATGTTCCGATGGCGGAATCACAAGTGCGACAGGCGAATACCGTGCGAAGGATCGGGAACCCGGGCGACGGGGACAGGGCGCGATGGTGGATTTCCCGTGGCTGATCGGCGCCGGGATCGGGCCTATCGCCAGGTGAGCATCGGTGCAGATCCGGGACCGAGTCGGCGGTCGCGCCTCCGGAAGAGGGCACGCGCCTGCACACGTTCACCACCACGGTGAACGCACAACCCGGGTCCGCCGCCTCGAGTGGCGGCTAGAGTCTGTCGACCTCGATGAGCACGAGCGAACTCTAACATCGCCGCTCCGATGGCCGACGGGGTCGTCGGCGCTGCGCGGGAGCCGCCTCGGAGTTCTCCGACGGTGGACCGACGCCGACGCGACGCGCAGAATGGTCACCGGGCATCGGACCGATCGACCGGCCGCAATCGCGTGTTCGACCGACAGAGACGAGGCGCTTGATGACCGATGATCAGCACGTCGACCGGGTCGCCGTGGTCACCGGCGGATCGCGGGGCATTGGCAGGCAGACCGTCGAACGGCTGGCCAGGGACGGGTACCGCGTCGTGGTGAACTACGCCGGGAGCAAGTCCGGCGCCGAGGACGCGGTCGCCGCCGTGGCGGCCGAGAGCGGTACCGCGATCGCCGTGCGGGCAGACGTCGCGGACGAGGTCGCCGTCGCCGCCGTCTTCGACCGTGCCGAGGAAACCTTCGGCGGCGTCGACGTCGTCGTGCACGCCGCGGGCCGCATGGTGCTCGGCCCACTGGTCGACCTCGACCTGGCCGCACTCGACGACCTGCATCGCACCAATATCCGCGGCACCTTCGTCGTCGATCAGCAGGCCGCCCGCCGGGTGCGCCCGGGCGGGGCGATCATCAACTTCTCGACCTCGGTCGTGGGCACCTCGTTCCCGGAATACAGCGCCTACGCCGCCAGCAAGGGCGCGGTGGAGGCGATCACCATGATCCTGGCCCGCGAATTGCGCGGCCGCGACGTGACGGTCAACGCCGTCGCGCCCGGCCCCACCGCCACGGAACTGTTCCTGGACGGGAAGGACGAGCAGACCGTGGCACGACTTGCCGCCGCTGTCCCGCTCGAACGGCTCGGCACCCCGGCCGATATCGCCGAAGTCGTCGCGTTCCTGGCCGGTCCGGCCGGGCACTGGGTCAACGGCCAGAATATTCGGATCAACGGCGGCCTGGTCTGAGCGGACATCGCGCGGGCTTGGCGCCGTGGATCAGTGGCCTCGCACGTGCGCCAGGACGTCGTCGGCCAGCTCGGGTCGGCAGATGAGCAGGTCCGGCAGGTAGGGGTCGGGGCGGTTGTAGCGCAGCGGCGACCCGTCCAGACGCGAGACGTGCAGTCCCGCGGCCGCCGCGACCGCGACCGGTGCGCAGGAATCCCATTCGTACTGGCCACCGGAATGGGCGTACACGTCGGCGTCACCGCGCACGACGGCCATGGCCTTGGCCCCCGCCGACCCCATCGGCACCGTGGTCGCGCCCAGCGCGTCGACCAGGTGTTTCACCTGCTCGGACTGCCTGCTCCGCGAGACCGCGACCCGGATCGGTCCCGGCCCGGCCACCGGAAGCGCGGGAGCCGAGCCGGTATGCAACACCAGCCCGACCGCGGGCAGCGCGACCGCGCCCACGACCGCCACTCCGTCGACCGCGAGGGCGACGTGCACGGCCCAGTCCTGCCTCGGCGGCTCGCCGTATTCGCGGGTCCCGTCGAGCGGATCGACGATCCACACCCGCGATCGGGTGAGGCGAATCGGATCGTCGGGCGCCTCCTCCGACAGCACCGCGTCGTCGGGCCGCTCCCGAGCCAGCCGTTCCAGCAGCAACGCGTTGGCGCGCCGGTCGCCGACCTCGCCACCTTCCGCGCGAATATCGCACAGTAATTCCCCGGCCTCAGCCGCGAGCGCTGCTGCCAGATCATGATCGTCCACGCGGTTCCTACCGTTCGCTATCGGGATCGAGAACTCCCCACCTGCCGCAAATGGTTCTATCACCCTGTCTGGTCGGCTGTTCGGTGATATGCCCACCGTGGGTGTTCACGTGGCGGATTCACGGGACCGTGGTGACCACTTCGATGCGCACATCGTCATCGACATATCGCGCCACGGATCGGTGCGGCAAGGCGGCGAGCGCGATCCCGGTCGCCTCGTCGCCGTCGAGATGGTGGTCCTTCTCGGTGTGACGCCAGTGGGAGAGGACGACGGTGGTGTGCGGTCGGAGGTGTGCGGCCATGTCTTCGATCGCGAGGGTGAGCGCGTCGGTGGGGAGGTAGTAGGCGACTTCGCTGAGGAGGACGAGGTCGAAGATCCTCTCCCAGTGCCACATTCGGCCCAGGCCCCAGTTTCGGACGTCGACGTTGGGTTGTTGGCGACAGCGGGCGCGGGTCAATTCCACGGCGCGCGGTGCGATGTCGGTCGCTGTCACATGGTCGCATCGTCGGGCGAGTTCGGTGGTGATGTGTCCGTTGGCGCAGCCGGGTTCGAGCGCGGCCCGATAGTGGGGGTGCGGCAGCATCGCCAGTAGGAGGGTGCGTTTGCGGATCTCGTACCAGTCGGTGTCGAAATTCCAGGGGTCGGGATCTGCCCGGTATTTGGCGTCGAAGAATTCCGGATCGCTGCGGGGACTCATAGCAGTACGACCTCGTCCAGGCCGAGGAGGCGTTCGAGAACATGGGGTGGGAGGACGGCGCGGTCGGCCGGAGCGGGTGACAGCGGCTCGGTCTGGGTCCGGAAGTGTTCGGCGGCTTCGCGTTTGCGCGCGGCGGTGGTCGACGGTAGTTCCAGTCGTCGTGCGCGCGGCCAGTCGATGGCGGGGTCGGCGGGAAATGACCAGTGCCACATCCAGATCGGATATTCGATGACGCGGGCGCCACGCCGGCGTGCGGCCGTGATGGCCGCGCGTGCGGTCGCTTCGTGGTCGGGATGTCCGTCGTCGCGCAGCGGTGCGGCCACGGTCGCGCCGACCGTGATCCGCTCGCTCAGCAGGGCGACGAGCCGGTCCTCGTTGTCGCCGACCCGCCCGTCCGGTAGCCCCAGGTGGGTGATGTCGTCGATGCCGAGCACCCGGGCGGCCCGCTCGGACTCTTGTCGGCGCACCGCGGCCAGATCGGCCGGTGTGCGGGTGGGGGAGCCGGTG
>NZ_JAFMPL010000259.1:0-600 GCF_019038455.1 Nocardia noduli | reverse complement strand
GCCGAGGCCGAGCGGGCTCTGAACGGCCCGCACGCGCCGCTCGGGCCGGTCGTCTGCATCGCCCCCTGGAACTTCCCGCTGGCGATCTTCGTCGGGCAGGTCGCCGCCGCCCTGGCGGCCGGCAACCCGGTCCTGGCCAAGCCCGCCGCGGAGACGCCGCTCGCGGCCGGGGAGGCGATCCGTCTGCTGCACGCCGCCGGCATCCCGGAGGATGTCCTACAGATCCTTCCGGGTCCCGGCGATGTCGGGGCGGCCTTGGTCGGGGACGCCCGGGTGCAGGGCGTGATGTTCACCGGCTCGACCGGGATCGCGAAGTCGATCCATGCACGCCTGGCCGAACGCCTGAGCCGCGACGGCGAGCCGGTCCCGCTCGTCGCCGAGACCGGCGGCCAGAACGCCATGGTGGTCGATTCCTCTGCCTTGGCCGAGCAGGTGGTCGCCGACGTGATCGCTTCGGCGTTCGATTCCGCCGGCCAGCGCTGCTCGGCCCTGCGCATCCTGTGCCTTCAGGAGGAGATCGCGGATCGTACCCTGGAAATGCTCCGCAGCGCGATGCGCGAGCTGGTCGTCGGCGATCCCCGCCGGCTTGCGGTCGATGTC
>NZ_JAFMPL010000258.1:0-612 GCF_019038455.1 Nocardia noduli | reverse complement strand
GTCCACGATCGTGCGGTCCAGCAGGCGCCGCTCCAGCGTGGACGACAGCCACAGCGCCAGCAGCATCACCACGGTGGCCGAAAGCGATCCTTCGATCAGCGTGAGCGCCGTGACCTGCGACTTGCCGAAATGGATCGCGATGCCGGCCAGCTCGGCGCGCACCGCGGGCAGCAGGCCCACGATCCAGAGCACCGCCACGCCCCAGGCCAGCCAGGAGACGATGCGCTCCACCAGCCGCATGGCGGCCGATTTCGGGAAGGCATTGGCCAGGATGCGCGCGAAGAACCGGATCAGCACCAGCGAGCTGAGCACCGGCACCGCCACGCGCAGCAGGAACACCGGCTGCAGCAGCACCGTCTCGACGCCCACGCGGGCGGCATAGGCCAGGGCCAGCGCCAGCAGCGGGAACATCAGCCCATCGACCGTGCGGCGGCCGAACCACACCGAATCGGGCGGCTGCTGGCGGCCGAGGATGCGGCTCGCAACGTAGGCGAGCGCCAGGCAGGCGGCCAGCACGGCCGCTTCGATCCAGGTATGGGATGGGCTGAAATCGCGGATCAGCGCGTGGAGGGCATCCATGGTGCGGGAACCTCGGGGGCATCGGTGGACGGC
>NZ_JAFMPL010000257.1:0-646 GCF_019038455.1 Nocardia noduli | reverse complement strand
CGGATCCACGCCCGCAAAGTGCGCGCTACCCAACTGCGCGAACCCGACCGCGACACCGACCAAACCCGCAGCGCCACACCAGCGCGCACTACTCGGCGACACCCACCGACCCACCACCAGCGCCGTCACCACCGCCACCACAGCGCCCACACCGACACACACCCCGACACCGCGCCGCGACAAACCCACCGGGCCCGCGACCAACATCGGTACCGCCAACAGGTAGCCGAACACCGCCACCGCGACGAACAACCCGACCGTGTCCACCACGACCGTCCGCCACCACCGCACCACCAGCCCGCCGCCCGGCCCGCCACTGCCCTCGAGCAGCGCCACACCGATCGCGAACACCCCGCTCAACCCGATCAACCACGTCAACGGCCCCGGCCACCACCGCGCCTGCGACGCGGCCGCGAATACCGCACCCACACCACCGGACAACAACACCGCTGCCCACCAACCATCAGCCACCGCACCGGCGCGCCGCCCCGCTGGTATGACCGCCATCGCTACGACCGCCACCACCACGCAGATCGGCACGTTCACCACGAAAACCGCACGCCAGCCCGAGTACTGAATCAACAAAGCACCCACCGCGGGCCCGGACGCCATCGCCGCCGCCCCCGCACCCGCCCACGCACCGATC
>NZ_JAFMPL010000256.1:0-684 GCF_019038455.1 Nocardia noduli | reverse complement strand
GTCGAGGGGCGTTCCTCATCTGGGATCCGAGCCAGGGCCGGTCGACTCGGGATTCGACGGACCGACACCGGGACCCGACATCTCCGGATTCGGAGAACCACCGTAGGGAGCAGCGGTCGCCTCGGGATTCACCGGCCCCATTCCGGGGCCTGATACCTCCGGATTCGGCGGGCCGCCGTAGGGAGCTGCCGCGCCGGAAAGCGGCGGACCTACCCCCGAGTCCACCGAATCCGGATTCGGCGGACCCACACCGGGACCCGACATCTCCGGATTCGGAGAACCACCGGGAGCAGCGGAAGTCCAGGACTGTCGCGGACCCGCACCGGGTCCCGATACCTCCGGATTCGGGGACCCACCGAAGAGAACGGCTGCCCCGGAAGGCGACGGACCCACACCGGTCCCGGCCGAATCGGGATTCGATGAACCGATCTGCTCGGGATTCGGATTACCGGCATCGGGGCCCGGATCACCCGCGAAGCCGACATGCCCTGCCTTCGTGCCCTGATCCGAATTTCCCCCGGACCCCGAATCCTGCTCGGCCAGCTCGATATCCGCTCGATCGGCTTCGGAAGACCGCGCATCGCCGGTTCGCGGTGCCGGAAGTGCGGATGCGGGGCCTTGCGGTGGTGCCTGATACGTGGGAGCCGGATTCTGCGGGGGCGCGGGATGCGGGGAGGCGGGATG
>NZ_JAFMPL010000255.1:0-689 GCF_019038455.1 Nocardia noduli | reverse complement strand
AGGTTCGCGGCTTCGAGGCGCTTGAGCCGGTCCAGGAGCACGCTGGTCGAGATCTGTTCGGCCGAATCGAGGAATTCCACCGGGCGCCGTTTGCCGACCAGCAGCATGTCGCGCAGCACCAGCAAGGTCCACGGATCCCCGAACACCTCGAGGAACATGTTCATCGGGCACGTCGACTTTCCCACCGCGCGTTTCATGCCCCCAGGATACCTCATACATTTGCATTATCGAAATGTTGATGTATGGTCGGTCGGCCACTGTTCGAACGCACTGTTCGAACACGCGAAGCGGCGTCTCCTCAGCACTCGAACCCCAGGGATCCTCATGCAGCAGAACGTGATCGACACCGTCTCGGCGATGACCACCGCGCTAGAACGCGGTGACATCGACACCGTCATGTCCTTCTACGTCGACGACGCGGTTGTCGCCTTCGAACCCGGTACGCCGGTACGGGGCGAACAGCAACTGCGGGCCGGGTTCGCTGCCTTCGCCGCAGTGCAACCCGATTTCCACTACGGCCACGGCCACGAGGTCATGATCACCGGCGACACCGCCGTACACATCGCTCCGTGGACGATGAGCGGCACCGGTCCCGACGGCACCCCGATCACCCAGAGCGGACTGTCGGTGGCAACCCTGCGCCACCAGATCGACGACAGCTGGAAGATCGTGGTCGACAACCCCTTCGG
>NZ_JAFMPL010000254.1:0-691 GCF_019038455.1 Nocardia noduli | reverse complement strand
ACTCCCTCACCGCCGTCGAAGCCCGCAACCGGATCAAGACCGCCACCGGAGTGGCGGTTCCGGCGACCTTGATCTTCGACTACCCGACCCCGAGAGCGGTCACCGAACATCTACACCAGCAGCTGGCGGGAAACTACCATTTCGGTGGCCCTTCTCGTGAAGACGAAGCTGTCATTAGGGAATTCCTGGCAAATGTTTCAATGGAGCGGCTCCGTTCGTCGGGAATCTTCGATCAGCTGCTGAGATTTGCTGTGGACGATAAAAGTAATTCTGTCGCCAAGAGCAGTGACATTACTCAAGACGCGGTGGATGAAATGGACCCCGAAAATCTTGTGCGCTACATTATGCAGCGCGACACGAATTGATCGGAAAGAATTAGATATGTCGTTATCGATAGAAGAACTTGTAAAAGCTCTGCGTGTTTCCGCTAAGGAAAATTTGGCTTTGCGGCAATCGAATGATCTATTAGCGGGCCGTTCGAGTGAACCAGTGGCAATTGTTGGCGCGGGGTGTCGGCTTCCGGGCGGTGTCTCCTCGCGGGAGGATCTGTGGCAGGTCGTGGCCCAGGGCCGGGATGTGGTGTCGCAGTGGCCTCTGGACCGGGGCTGGGATGTGGGGTTGTTCGATCCCGAGCCGGGGGTGGCGGGTAAGTCCTACACGCGAGACGGCGGGTTCCTGCACGACGCGGGGT
>NZ_JAFMPL010000253.1:0-727 GCF_019038455.1 Nocardia noduli | reverse complement strand
GATCGAACAACCCCACATCCCAGCCCCGGTCCAGAGGCCACTGCGACACCACATCCCGGCCCTGTACCAGCAGCTGCCACAACTCTTCGCGTGAGGACACACCACCCGGGAAACGACACCCCACACCAACAATCGCTACCCGCTCAAACAGCACGGCGTCTAATCGCTGGCGAGTCTCCAACAATTCGGATGTGACCCACCTCAGATTGGCGAGAAGCCTCTCCTCTTCCACAAGTCTGTCCTTCCTAATCGCAACAAGCTATACGCCGGGATAGCCCAACTGGCTTTGAATGAAATCCATGAGATCTTCAGCAGAGGATTCTTTGATGACTTCTTTACCTGCCGAATTACCCGAGAAGCCATCAGAGCTGACATCCCTATTCTTTTCACTACTCTTTAGCATCAGCTTCCCGAAACCGTCGAGAAGACTTTTCCTATCAGCAACACCCAAATTAGCCTCGGAAAGGAGAGACTCGATTCGATACAAGATTTCATCTACGCGATGCAGTCCGCTCGTTCCAGCTAACAGCTGGTGGAGGTGTTCGGCGACCGCCCTTGGACTCGGGTAGTCGAAAGTAAGAGTGGCCGGGACTCCGATTTCGGTGGCGGTCTTGATCCGGTTGCGGGCTTCGACGGCGGTGAGGGAGTCGAATCCCAGTTCCTGGAAGTTACGGTCGGCGTCGATCGCGGTGGCGTCGTCGTGTCCGAGCACGATCGCCACCTGGGT
>NZ_JAFMPL010000252.1:0-830 GCF_019038455.1 Nocardia noduli | reverse complement strand
CTAACAGATCAGTTCAGAATGAGTTTGCGGAGGCAGATGACCGCGCAGGCGAGGCTGAGTAGGGCTTGGTGGATGTCGGCGCGGCGTTCGTAGCGGATACGCAACCGTTTGAACGCGTGTAGCCAGGCGAAGCTGCGTTCGACCGGCCAACGAACGACGCCGAGCCCGGATCCGTGGCCGGTGCCGCGGCGGGCGATGACCGGCACGATTCCGCGATCACGCAGTTGTCGGCGGTATTTGTCGTAGTCGTAGCCGCGGTCGGCGTAGAGGTAGCGGGGTCGCCGCCAAGGACGTCCGCGACGTCCGCGCAGGACCGGTAGCGCGTCCAGCAGCGGGATCAGTTGTGTGACGTCGTGACGGTTTCCGCCGGTCAGGGTGACCGCGAGGGGTGTTCCGGTGGCGTCGGTGATCAGGTGGTGCTTTGAGCCGGGTTTCGCGCGGTCGACCGGGCTGGGGCCGACATGGTCCCCCCTTTCAAAGCCCGCAGATGCGACCCATCGACCAACGCGACCGACAGGTCCAACTTCCCCGCCGCGCGTAGTTCGACCAGTACCTGTTCGTGCAACCGCTGCCACACCCCGGCTTCCTGCCATTCGGCCAACCGCCGCCAGCACGTCGCACCCGAGGCCCCGAACAACGCGGTCGGCAACTGGTTCCAACCGATCCCGGAGCGAGCCACGAACAAGATCCCCTCCAACGCCGCACGGTCACTGCTCCGACGCCGCCCCGGATGACGGAAACGCCGCTGCGGCACCGGAATCAACGGCTCCAACCGCTCCCACAACGCATCGGTCACCACCTCATCAACCACCCCAGAAGTGTCGAATATG
>NZ_JAFMPL010000251.1:0-841 GCF_019038455.1 Nocardia noduli | reverse complement strand
ATCTCAGCCCAATCTTCCACGGCTAGCATCCCTTCGTCCTCCCTGACTCGGTGAGAGCCAGGGTGACCGACCAAGGGGGTCAGTTTTCAGATGCCACGCGGGGGTCAGTATTCACGTTCTGCCGACACAGTTTTCATTTAGTTTCGTTGTGTTGGTGACGGGTCGTTTCGTGCGCTCTTCTTGCCTATGTTGCGGGCGTGCTGCTCCGCCTGGGCCGACCGCAAGTTCGCCGTACACGACCGGCGCCCCACGGCGCCTCTCCGACCGCCCGCACAGAGAGGTTGTGATGGCTGAACTCGATGTCATGCGCCGCACCGCGCGAGCCCATGCGCCCCGACCGCCTATCGTCGCCCTCCGCGCGCCAAAGACGCTGACCTGCGTGGTGACACCGATGCTGATGGATAGATGGGACTCCCAATTTACTCCCAACTTTCATCCGAATCAGCCCGAATGCGCTGGATAGCAGCATGATTCACGTGTTGGTAGCAGAGCGCTATTCTGCCTGATCGAAGTAGGTAGTCGAAGATGATCGCAGATAGCCGAATTGTGTTGGGGCAGAAGCAGAAGTTCTACCATTGAACTGCATCGAGCGCAGCAAGGGGTGATGACGGAGACTCCCTTCCCGTATCGGATATATCAGTTTGGATTCTTAACCCCAGCGGACATGTGTCAAATGAGAATGGGACTCTATTCTGACGCGATTCCCTGCCGGTCCCCTGCGTGTCAGACATCCCAGGAGCTTGGATGTCAAGCGGCGAGGTGTTGGTAGCGGTGTGCCCATCCGGCGGTTTGGCTGTAAAGGGTTTTGGTTTTCAGGCAGCCATGCAGGATTGCTACGAGT
>NZ_JAFMPL010000250.1:0-851 GCF_019038455.1 Nocardia noduli | reverse complement strand
AGTCTTACGAGCGACCGTTCGCGGCCCGTCTCGCGTCCGAGCGGTCGAAGCAATGCGCCGCAGGCGCGAGTCTCGACCGCTCGGACGCGAGACAAAGGGGGCCGCGAACACGCGGCCCCCGGGCCGCCGAAGTCACAGCGAACACGCGGCCCCCGGGCCGCCAATTATCGGCCTATGTCGGCCTGGTCGATCGGACAGCTCACCGTGCGCGGTACGTCGATCCGAACATCGCCGATATGCGGGCCCGCTGCCGAGGTCGAGACTCCTGCTATTCGCACACTGTCGGTGGGAACCGATTGATCCCCGAGAATGTCGAGTGCGCCGACGCCGGCCAGAATGATGATCGCGGTGGCTAGAAGTAGCTTCATGACCTGCTCCCGCTGGTAGGGCGAGTTCGATTGCCGAGTCCCGAGTCACTCGTGCGTGTCTCGTATCTCGTTTCGGTCGCTGAAAATTTGCTCACAGGAACCGTAAGTCCGAATTCCTATGATGTTCAAGACACAGAAGGGTCACAGAAGTGATAATCGGGGGTGTCGTAACTCCGGAAAAATGCGCTGACCGGCTATTCGTCACCTGGTCATCGTTCGATGCCCGGGTAACGGAATTCGAGTTATCGAGACGTGACGGATTATTCACGTCCTCGCGGTGGCGTCTTCGACCGCAACGGAGTTGTGACCGTATCGGTTGCTCGGCGGCGCGATGACGTCAGTGAGTTGTTCGATCGCGGCGGAGACGGCGGATCCGGCCGGTAGTCGGAGCGAGCCGGGTAGTGGTTCGCGGGCCCAGCGCCATCCGAATCCGCGATCCGACATCGGGAGGATCACCCGTCGTCCGCTGGCGCGGACGCGGAC